>JAYTQI010000182.1:0-4489 GCA_043746825.1 Hyphomicrobium sp.
TCTGCAGCTGGGGACGCCAAAGAAGGCTGCAAAAGCCGCCGCTGAGGCCACACCGTCCGCCGTATCACTTGATTCAGCCGCTGAAAGCGTTGCGGCAGAATCCGAACGTCTGGGCGCTATGGCAGGCACTGTCGCGCTCACCAATAACGCCAAATCACGCACCATTGCAGCGGCCACCCCAGAACTTGGTGCCCGCGAACGCCTGGAAAATTACGCCCGCTCGCACGCGATTTTCTTTGGCAATGCTATCGATTACCGAAACCCGGATGCCGCCGACAAAGCCATGCGCGAGATCGCGCCGCTCATCAAAGATGCTGGAATAATGATCCGCGTCGTCGGCTACACCGATGAAGCCGGTGCCCCTGGCCGCAATGCCACTGTTGCGCTGGAGCGCGCCAAGCTGGTTCGCCAAGATCTGATCGCACGCGGCGTGCCTGAAAATATGCTTTCGATTGCCGGGCGTACCAAAGTGGCTGATCTTGGACCTAATTCCGGACCCGCCAGTCCCAACCGGCGTGTCGAATTTGAACTGTCCTTCGTGGGTGAAGGCCAGCCATGATTTCACGAAAGGTGATGCTGCTCGGTGAGATCGGGGTTGGAAAATCCTCTCTCGCCAGGCGGCTGGTATTCGACAAATTCGAATTCGACTACAAACCCACTATCGGCGTCGACGTCTACCGCTACGCAGTCCCAGATTCCCCAACGCGGCCGCAAATGACGCTCATCGTTTGGGACACAGACGGCAATTTCGGAGAAGCCATCTTCCGCCACGTCTACATGAAGGAAGCCGCCGCCGCCCTCATCATCGGCGACCTGAGCCGCCCGCCGACGCTCGACAGCATGGCGCGCCTCGGGGCTGGATTTTCCGAGATGTTCCCCGGCCGCCATATCGGCTACGTTGTCAACAAGACCGACCTCGTCACTGATCCCGAAGCCATGCCGCTGCCGGCTGAATTGACAAGGCCCGGCAACTTCCTGATCCGCACTAGCGCCAAGACCGGCGCCCATGTCGCTGATGCCTTCAATGACGCCGCAAGTTCAATCGCACGGCGCGGGCTTTAGCGGTATGACAATTGAGGCTGGCTCAAAAGATACCCCGAAGCTGCCAAAGCGAATGAGCCCCGCGCTCGCTGAAGCGGCGCTGCTCGTTGCAAGCTATGGCAGCTACGGTCTAATCTGGCTGGATAGCGATCTTGCTGTGACCCGCCGTTTTGGCCCTCTCGTGGATTTCGCCAAAATCGGCGCTCCCATCACCGACAGTGTCCTCGCACTTATCGGTCTTGAAGACGAGATGCGCGCGCTCTCAAGTAAACCTGGCCGTATTCTGGAACTGCCAGCCGTCGGGGTTGCGACGCCAGAGGGTGACAGCAAGCGGTTGAATTTTTCTATCCTCTGGCAGAAGGGTCTTAAGTCACTCTTGATTCTCGTCTACCGCGTCGCCTCTCAAACCGGACTTGAAATTGAACTGAGCCGCCAGATTCGCGCCCGCCTTATGGCGGAATCCGAGACCACCGCCAAATCCAAGGAGCTGGCGCGCGCCAATGCAGATCTTGAGTCCTTTGCGGGGATCATCTCGCACGATCTCAAGGGCCCGATGCGCCACATGCGCCGCCTCGCGCAACAGCTCGCAGCCGATCCAAGCACTGAACACGACACCGGGCTACGCCAGCGGCTGAGTGAAATTGAAATTCAATCGCAGCGCATGTCGCACATGCTCTCAGCCTTGCTTGACTACTCAAGCCTTGGGCGCAAATATGAAGCCCTTGAAGAAGTCGATAGTCAGACTTTGATTGCCAGCATCATTCAATCTCTGCCAAAGACCGGCATTGTAGTGCAGCTTGATGGAATTTGGCCAAGGCTCACGACACTGGCAACGCTGCTCGACCTCATCTTGCGAAATCTGATCGACAATGCCTTGAAGCATCATGATCGCTTGAACGGCATGATCACTGTCAGTTGTGCCGACCAGCCGCACTACCTCATCATAACTGTTAGCGACGACGGACCCGGGATTGATCCCAAGCATCATGGCTCAGTCTTTCTGCCGTTCAGGACCTTGGCGGAGTCGTCGGTTCATCACGGCGCCGGGATGGGCCTCGCTATGGTCAAAAAGACGGTCGATGCGGCCGGCGGCTCGATAACGTTGTCGTCGGATCCAGCACAAAGCCGCGGCACTGTATTTATGGTTTCTTGGCCCAAATGTATCCTGACATGACCAATTGTCCCCGACGATTAGGACTGAGGTCCCATAGCGCGTGACATTGGGCCAGCTTCGCGCGTACTGTAGATCTCAAGAACCACCAGCCCATTGGGCGTGGCCATAATAGCAAACCCCAACAGGCAAGACATGGCATCGTCATCGGCAGGATCAGGCGGCGATTTTCTCGCCAAAAAAAGCGGCGTGATGCGCGCCCGTGCTGACTTGCCTGATCTCACCGATGTGCTGGTCGTCGAAGATGAAAATATTGACGCGGATCGCATGTTCGCAACCTTGCGCGTGATGTACGGCTACGACGTCAAGGTCCGGCGCGCCGCCACACTGGCGACCGCCGTTGATGAAGTTCTCAAGGGCAAGCCTGAGATCGTTTTTCTCGACGACATTCTAAAGCCAAGCGATGACGCGTCCCATACAATCCCCTTCCTCCGGCGCGCCGGATTTGTAGGCCCGATTGTTGTTATCTCTGGTCAGGTCACGCGCACGCGCCGGACCGTGCTTCTGGCAGCGGGCGCGACGGACGTCATCCATAAGGACGACGTCGATAGTGTGCGCCTGACGGAATCTTTGCAGCGCGTTTTCAAAGACAGTCAGAGCAAGAGCGCAAAATAACTGCCGCACAAGTTAACGTTATGCGCTGCGGCAATATCGCATCATCAAACGTGAACGGCCATTGGCGCACGGCCGTGTGCCCAGAAGGCCTCAGGTGTTAGTCATATCCACATAAACCATGAGGCCTTCTGTCACTCTGGTGGCATTCTGCCTTTTTTTGGAACCACCGGAATGGTGCAACGCATCATTCTCCAAAAATCGACGAGGGATTGAAATGACGAAGTTTGCGATAGCGGCCGCAATGGCAACACTCGCGTTCACCGCAACGGTGGGCGCCGAAGAATATCAATTGCCGCCTGAAGTCACGCCCGCATTGAAGGCTGCCTGCGAAACTGATGTGCGGCGGCTGTGCATTGGGCAAAATCCATCTGAAGATAAGGTCAAGAGCTGCGTCGCGGCCAAATTCATGCAACTCGGCCGCCGCTGCCAGGTGCAGCTCGCGCTCGCAGGCTTTAAGCCCTAAGCCTCATACTTTTCTGCGGCCAGCGGTGCGAGATTTGGCAGCACCCGCGCCGCTGGAATATCCGGGTATTCATCAGGCATGCCGCTACGATTGATCCAGACGGTTTCAAATCCAAAGCTCTTTGCGCCAGCGATATCCCACCTGTTCGACGACAGAAACGTGATTGAACCTGGCGCGATCCTGTAGTGATCGCTGGCCAGTGCATAAACGCGCGCGGCTGGCTTGAACGTTCCGGCCTTTGCCACCGAGATCACGGCATCAAACATGCCCGCTAATCCAGCATTGCGAACGAGCGGATCCAGCATATCCGCGTCGCCATTCGAGAGAATCGCGAGTTTGGCGCCGCGTGATTTCAGCGCGCTCAGGACATCCGGCACTTCAGGAAACGTCGCCAACCGGTTGTACGTGTCGAGGAGCTCGGAGGCTAGCGCAACCGGCTGTCCCGTCACCGTCAAGGCATAGACCAGCGCCCGGCGGGTAATTTCACGGAACGGGATGTGGCGGTCAAGCCGCGCGTAAATCCAGGTGTATTCGAGCTGCTTGTTGCGCCAGATTTCCGACAAGCGGGGCCAAGCATCGCCAATCACCCCGCCATGCTGACGCGCGGCCGAATGTACATCAAACAACGTACCGTAAGCGTCAAACACGAAGTGTTGCGAAGGGCCGGACATATCTTCAAGCCTTCCGCTTAAATTCGCTTGGTTATTAGGCCGCCACCGCTTTCGGCTGTTTAGCGGTTTCGGTCAGATAGGTCATCGCGGCCTGAACGCCGCCCTTCTTGTGCGGCACGCCAGCAAGATCAAAGCCCATCTCAACGCCCGTCAGCGCACCCATAATGGTCAGCTCGTTGGTGTCGCCAAGATGGCCGATGCGGAACACTTTGCCCGCGATCTTGTTGAGGCCGGTACCGAGCGACATGTTGAAGGTATCGAGCACCAGCTTGCGATAGGTATCGGCGTTGTGGCCTTCCGGCATGATGACGGTGGTGACAGCTGGCGAATAATACTTCGGGTCGCGGCACTGAATTTCGAGGCCCCAGGCCTTGACCGCACGGCGCGTAGCCTCTGCCAAGCGTTCGTGGCGGGTGAAGACGTTCTCCAGGCCTTCCTCGTGAATCATGTCTATGGCTTCAGCCAAGCCGTAAAGCAGGCCGGTCGCGGGCGTGTAGGGGAAGAAACCGGTGGCGTTCGCCGCGACCA
>JAYTQI010000183.1:0-4484 GCA_043746825.1 Hyphomicrobium sp.
GTGGCAGTTGCGGTGATCTCACGCCCATCACTTTGAAGCGCGTGCCCATGCCGTTGGGCGACATGAGCCGCGCAATGCCGGCTTCAATCTCGCCAGCGCGTTGCGGATTGGCGCTCATCAGCCGCGAGGCACGCTCGATCATACCAAGTGAGCCGAAAAACTCGGCCTGCGTCACGGGGCCGTCGATCGCAAGCCCTGACGCATGCAGCGCCGTCGCCAATTCGAAAAAGCTGATTTGCGCCGAGAGATCGGCTTCGCCCGGCGAAGTCAGCGGCGACTCATAGGCGTGGTTGCGGACGGCTTGCAGCGTGTCGCCGCTGACGGGCGCAACATGACCATAGTCGATGAGCAGCGCTGTCATGGGCCCATTTTGATTGAGGGTCTTGAAGGCCTCCGCAAGCCGCTCCGGGCGCTGGCTCTCGACAACCGATCCCAATATGGCATCGGGCAATTGCACATCGAGATCATCGCGGGTCCGCGTACCTGGAACCGTTGTGAAACAAAGCTCACCGCCCACATCGATACCGACGCCGCGCCAACGCCAGCCGGTGTCCGTCTTAATCCATTGCTCGACCGGCCAAGCGTCAAGAAACTCGTTCGCCAGTATAATTGCAGGCACCGGAAAGCCGGCAAGATTCTGCCCCCAGGTGACGGGTACTCCCGCTCCGCTCAAGGCGTCGCGCTGGGCACCGGCAAGCGTCGGGCTGAGTTCGAGCAAATGCACCGAAGCCGCCGCTACAAACCCTGGAACGACGCGGGCGGCACGCAGAGCATCGCGCATCATCGTGCCCCGGCCTGCGCCATACTCGACAAGTTGAAGTGCCGGAGGCGATCCCAGCACCTGTTGCCAGACGACAGCCGACCACAAACCGATGATTTCGCCAAAGACCTGCGTGATCTCGGCGGCAGTAATGAAATCTCCGGTGCTGCCGATGACGGTTTGGGTGGCATAATAGCCGTGCTCTTCATCCCAAAGGCAGCGGCCCATGTATTCGGCAACCGTCATCGGCCCATCGCGCCCGATGCTGGCCTTGAGCTTCAGCGCCAGGGGGGTGTTGCGGCGGGCTGCGGGATCATACGCGGTCACGCGGTTTGCTTTTCTGCAGCTTGGCTCTTGCGGGCTGTGACAATCAAATAAACGCCAAGAGCCAGCATCGGCAGGCAGTAGACCTGCCCAGCTGTGAACGGCTCGATGTTGAGCGCGTGGAGCGGTTCGGGTTCGCGGAAGAACTCGCAGATTGCGCGCGCAATTGCATACCAAACCAGCCAGACGCCCGCGACGAGGCCTGGACGCTTGAGACCGAGCAGCTGATGCGTCATCACCCGCATGATGATCAGCATGACGACGCCCTCCAGCACCGACTCATAGAGTTGGCTCGGATGGCGCGGCAAGTCTCCGCCGTTGGGAAACACCATCCCGACGCCAGCGTCCGTAACGCGGCCCCAGTGTTCCGAGTTGATGAAATTTGCGATGCGGCCGAGCATCAATCCAAAGGGCGAAGCCGTGCAGCACAGATCCGTCACTGAGCGCGCCGATACATTGAACTGGTGCGCAAACAGCGGGATCGCGATCGCCGCAGCAATGACAGCACCGTGGAACGACATGCCGCCGCGCCAAATCTGGAACACTTCGCTCGGGTGCGCATAATAGTAGCCAGGATCATAGAGCAGCACTTGGCCCAAACGGCCGCCCAGAATGACCGCGAGAGTCACATAGAGCAGTAAATCATCGACCCGCTCGACGCCAAAAGGCGGCGTGTTGTTTTTCCAGAGCGATGGCGTCGACAGTAACCGCCGTACGTACAGCCAGCCCAGAACCAGGCCCGCCATATAAGAAAGGCCGTACCATTTAATCGACATCGGTCCGATGGACAGCGCGATCGGATCGATGTTGGGATATGTAAGGAAGGCCAAAGTCATCATAGAATCGGGTCCCTTGACCAAGCCCGTCGCGGCCGGGTTCAAATCCATCCCGGCCCGCGCCGCCTTCGAACCGGCATTGGCCCCGTTGTTCGGGATGCCAGACGCACTGTCAAGGCCAGCTCAACGTTTCCGGGCCGCACTGACGGGTTCGGCTCGGGAACACAATATCGAGCCTTGCAGGCTCGCCCCGGCGCGGCCATATGTACCGTCAAATGGAAATTTTTGTAAAAGGCCCGCACCCATGACCCAATCATCCAATCGGTTTTTCGATGATTTTGCCAAGTTGATGACAGACGCTGCCGGTGCCGCCGAAGGTATGAAGCAGGAGGCACAGTCGCTTTTCAAAAGTCAGTCTGAACGCTTTATGCGCGACATGGATGTCGTGACGCGGGAAGATTTTGAAGCCGTCAAAGCGATGGCGCAAAAGGCGCGCGAAGAAAACGAAGCTTTGTCACAGCGTATTGCTGCGCTTGAAGCCAAACTCGCAACACGCTCGTAGCGGAAAGTAGTGTGGCTACGAGATCGGTCATGTTTGTAGCCGCCCAGTGATACAAGAACTCATCCACACCCAATTGCAGACTTCTCTACATGATAATGCATTTTGGCCGGTATTTTGGCTTGTTGCCCCGTAACTTACTACATTGACCGTGGACAAGGCAGGCTGCGGCGGCTGGCTCGCTTGCGACTCGCGAGGGCCTCTGTTTTGGTCCGCGTCACGCAGGACAATACACGCTGTCTCGTTGCGCGTTGATGATGACGACATTGCCCGCCGCGACGGAGCGAACGCGACCAAGTCTTAGTCAATCTAAGAACCGGCGCGCATGATAAGGAAGTGCACGAATGGCATTGGCCGAACGCAGCTATGACCGCGTCCTCAATCCAATCGATCTCGTCGAACAACTGGCGCAAAGCCACGACTGGCCGGCAGAGCGGTCGAGTGACGACGAACTGACGCTCATTGTTGCGGGCACTTGGACCGATTATCACATCTCACTAAACTGGCGCGAAGACCTGGAGGCCTTGCATCTGGCTTGCGCCTTTGACTTCCGCGTTCCTGAAAATCGCCTGCCGGAAATGTACCGGCTGGTTGCCCAGATCAACGAGCAGCTTTGGCTCGGCCACTTCGATTTGTGGACCCAGGAAGGCCTCGTCATGTTCCGCCACGCGCTGCTGCTCAACGGTGCTGTTCCGACGCTGCGGCAGTGCGAAGCCATGCTGAAAGCTGCGCTGGAGGGCTGCGAACGCTATTACCAGGCCTTCCAGTTCGTCGTCTGGGCAGGTAAGGAGAGCCGTGAGGCTCTGGTATCGACCATGTTCGAGACTGAGGGCCGGGCGTAAGTCCGCCACCCCACTCAAACGGTTTTAGTGTCATGTCCTTAGGTATCGACGGCCCCGTGGTGCTTGCGGGTGCGGGCAAGATGGGTGCCGCACTGATGCAGGGCTGGCTGGCGCGCGGCCTCGCGCCCTCATCGATTATCGTTCAAGACCCAGCGTTATCTGCTGAAGCAGCGGAGCAGATCCGCAAGTCTGGCATTCGGGCAGAGGCGGCAATCGCGCATCTTGTTACCGCACCGTCGGTTATTGTGGTGGCCGTTAAGCCCCAAGCGATGGATCATGTGTTGCCTGCCTTGTGTAAACTCGCCGGACCAAAGACTGTCCTTCTCTCAATTGCAGCCGGCCGCTCGATCGCAAGTTTCGAAAAATATCTGGCACCGGGCATCGCCGTGGTGCGGGCTATGCCGAACACACCGGCTGCAATTGGGCGCGGCATCACCGGTGCCGTTGGCAACGCTCGATTGACGGCGCAACAACATAAGACATGCGATGCGCTCCTTGGTGCCGTAGGCGAAGTCGTCTGGGTACAGGATGAATCACTCATTGACGCCGTGACGGCCGTCTCCGGGTCGGGTCCAGCCTACGTTTTTTTACTGGCTGAATGTCTCGCTGAAGCGGGCCGCGCCGCCGGGCTAGACGCCGAGACAGCAAACCGGCTGGCAAGCGCAACCGTTTCCGGCGCTGGCGAATTGTTGCATCAGTCTTCGAGCGATGCCGCAACACTGCGCCAGAATGTAACGTCACCCGGCGGCACGACAGCAGCAGCGCTTGCGGTTCTGATGCGCGACCCCAATGGGCTGCAGAAATTGTTGACCGAGGCCGTGCTGGCGGCGAAGGCCCGAGGCGCTGAGCTGGGAAAATAACCGCGTCCGCCTGTTTTCAAAGTGGCAGTGAAATAATCGCGCGAAGTCCGCCCATCGAACTTTGACCAAGGGCAATTTCTCCGCCGTGGCTCTTGGCGATATCGCGGGCGATGGCCAGTCCTAGGCCGCTGTTGCCCTCGTCCTGGTTGCGGGCATGATCGAGGCGGTAGAAGGGGCGAAACACGTTTTCCCGCTCAGAGGGTGGAATGCCTGGGCCGTTGTCGTCTACTTCGATGCGCACCCATTGGCCCTCGGTCGCGGCGCGGATAATGACCTGATCGCCAAAGCGCGTCGCATTTGTAACGAGGTTTGTGATGGCGCGCTTTAGGGCTTGGCGTTTCAGCGGCAGAATAAGATCGCCGT
>JAYTQI010000184.1:0-10376 GCA_043746825.1 Hyphomicrobium sp.
GGCAGCACGTTCATGCCAGGTGAGCCGATAAAGTAACCAACAAACGTGTGTTCGGGGCGCTCAAACAGTTCGCTCGGCTTGCCAGATTGCACCATCCGCCCATCATGCATGACGACGACAGTGTCGGCGAAAGTCAGCGCCTCGGTTTGATCGTGGGTCACATAGATCATGGTCATATCGAGCTGGCGATGCAGGGTTTTGAGCTTGGAACGCAGTTCCCACTTTAGCAGAGGATCGATGACCGTCAGCGGTTCGTCAAATAATACAGCCGCCACGTCCGCACGAACGAGGCCACGTCCGAGCGAGATTTTCTGTTTGGCATCGGCAGTAAGCCCGCGGGCCTTACGATCAAGGTCTCCCGACAAATCGAGAAGCTTGGCTATTTCGCTGACACGGCCTGCAATCTGGTCCGCTGGAAAGTTGCGATTCTTGAGCGGGAACTCGAGATTTTCCCGGACCGTCATGGTGTCGTAAATGACCGGGAATTGGAACACCTGGGCGATGTTGCGTTTTTCAGTGGCCAAGTTCGTGACATCCTTGCCATCGAATTCGACTTTTCCCTGCGATGGCGTGACAATGCCCGAGATAATATTGAGCAGCGTCGTCTTTCCGCAGCCCGATGGACCGAGCAGCGCATAAGCGCCGCCCTGCCGCCACGTCATCGACATTGGCTTCAATTGCATCGCCTCCTCGCTGGCACCAGGGCCTGCGTAGGAATGAGCAAGATTTACAAGATCGATCCGCGCCATTGTTCCTTATCTCCGCTCTGGCGCCGCGACCAGAGCACCGCTCTCGCCGAAGACAAGGATGTTAGCGGGATCGATGGCTGCCGTCGCCGCGTCGCCCGGCAGCAAAACACTGACTCCTGGTATCACTGAGACCCAAGGTTCCGGCGCACATGATACATGCACAAAACTTTCCGAGCCCGTGACTTCAGTCAGCAGCACTTTGGCTGGAAACACGTAATGTCCGCTTGGCGCCGCACCAAGCGACACCTGATGGGCGCGGAAAGCAAGCGTGTAGTCGCCATCGTTCAACTTTGAGAGCAAACCACGGCATTCCTGCGCATTGCTTGCCCCATTAAATTGCACACGGCCTCCTGAGATGTGAGCGGGAAGAGTATTCAGCGGCGGGTCCGCAAACACGGCGGCGGATTGGCGGCTTGAAGGCCGGCGGTAAACGACAGAGGTTGGGCCGAATTGCAGAACTTCACCTTGCCAGAGACACGCCGTATTGCCGCCGAGGAGCAGCGCTTCTGAGGGTTCTGTTGTCGCGTATACAAACACGGCGCGCGCGGCTTCGAACACTCGCGGCAGTTCCTCGCGCAATTCTTCGCGCAACTTGAAATCGAGGTTGGCCAGCGGCTCATCCATTAATACAAGATTGGCGCGTTTGACCAGCGCACGCGCAATTGAAGTCCGCTGTTGCTGGCCGCCTGAGAGTTGCAGCGGCATGCGATCCAGATACGGCGTCAAACGCAGCAGTTGCGCTGCTTCCTTAACGCGTTTGTCGATCTCGTCACGGGCGATTTTCTTGACGCGCAACGGCGAGGCGATGTTTTCATAAACAGTCATCGACGGGTAATTGATGAACTGCTGATAGACCATGGCGACGTTGCGTTCGCGCACGGGGACGCCGGTGACGTCATTGCCATCAACAATCAGCCGGCCGCGCGTCGGCTTATCAAGTCCAGCGAGTAAACGCATCAGCGAGGTCTTACCGGCAAGCGTCGGCCCCAGCAGAACATTGACGCTGCCTGGTTGCAAATCGAGCGTGACATTGCGGATGTACGGCTGCCCACCCACATTCATCGAAACGTTGTCGAGCGTGACGGTCACGGCGCGCTCCTCGTTTGTGGTTCTCGGCGGCCGATGGCCGACTGCCGGTTTTGCATCCAGGTTGCCAGATTGGCAACCTCAGACTTTGACATTTGAAGACCAAGTTTCGAGCGCCGCCAAACGACATCGTCGGCGGTCGCAGCCCACTCGGTATCCATGAGGTAGCGAACCTCGGCTTCTGTCAATGTCGCGCCGAAGTCCTGGCCAAGATCTTTCTGTGATCGTGCCGTGCCGAGCCAGATTTTGGCGCACGTTCCATAAGCATGGGCGATCCGGTTCGCGTCGCGGGGAGACAGAAATGGGTAGGTTTTCTCAAGGCCGGCTGCGAGTTCGGTGGTCGCGCCAGCTGCGAAATCACCACCTGGCAGCGCGGCACCACCCGTCCAACTGGCGGACATTTCGCGCTCAGGCTTGAGGTGAGGCCAAATCCACTTCATCGCCTCTTCGGCGAGTTTCCTGTAGGTCGTAATTTTCCCGCCATAAATCGAGAGGACCGGCGCTTGTGCTCCGGCGGTATCCATTTCAAAAACGTAGTCACGCGTCGCGGCCTTGGCTTCGCTGGCGCCATCATCGTAGAGCGGGCGGACGCCCGAGTAGCTCCAGACAACGTCGGAAGGGGTGATCTTTTTTTCGAACTCTTGGCTTATCGCAGCGCACAAATATGCAATCTCGTCAGTTGTCGCCTTCACAGTCGCCGGATCGCCGTCATAATCGCGATCCGTGGTACCAATCAGCGTAAAATCCACCTCGTAGGGAATAGCGAAGATCACGCGGCTGTCGGCATTCTGCAAAATATAGGCGCGGTCATGATCGAAGAGTTTTTTGACGACGATATGCGACCCCTGCACAAGCCGCACCCGCGCCTTAGCATTTGCGCCAATGATTTTCGCCAACACGCTTTCAACCCACGGCCCTGCGGCATTGACCAGAACCCGCGCATGGATGGTCTCTGTCCCGCCTGTGTGGGCGTCCTGTAAGGTCAATGTCCAACTCTCCGCGCTCCGTACCGCCTTAACCGCCTTGAGGCGCGGGCGAACAACAGCGCCGCGCTTGGCGGCATCGACAGCATTCAAGACGACAAGCCGGGCGTCGTCTACCCAGCAATCGGAATATTCAAAGCCCTTCTTGAAGGTGCCGGCTGTCAGCGCGCGTCCGGCAGGATCGGTTGCGAGATCCAGGGTCTTGGTCGCAGGCAGAAGTTTGCGGCCGCCGAGATGGTCGTATAGAAACAGCCCGACCCTTAACAGCCAAGCAGGCCTCAGGCCTTTCCGATGCGGCAAAACAAAACGCAGAGGGTGAATGATGTGGGGCGCGATACGCCAAAGCACTTCGCGTTCAGCCAGCGCCTCACGCACGAGGCGAAATTCGTAATATTCAAGATAGCGCAAACCGCCGTGAATGAGCTTTGTCGACCACGACGAGGTGCCACTGGCCAGGTCATTCATTTCGCACAGAAAAACCGACATGCCCCGGCCAGCAGCATCACGGGCGATACCGCACCCGTTAATGCCCCCGCCAATAATGGCAAGGTCGTAGGTCTTACCCACTTGCGTTTCTCCCAGCGATTGCCACTTCATGGCAGCAATCTTACTTTCGTTTAAGCATAATCCGAAAACGAATACGAAAGCAACGGGAAAGTAGCAGAACGTTTTTTAGGCTTATGCTCCCTCCTCCTCGCCAGCAGTTTCAGGAGCGGCTTCAATAAGTTGTACGCCGTGATCTTTGCAAATCTGGCGCACGGGCGAAGACCCCAGCCCATCGGTCACGAAGGTCTGAATTTGGCTCATGTGGGCAATCCGCACAGGTGCTTGACGGTCCAGTTTTGAGCGATCTGATACCAGCATCACGTGGCGGGCGTTTTGGATGATGGCTTGAGAAACCTGGACCTCCCGGTAATCGAAATCGAGCAGCGCGCCCTGATCATCTATCGCGGACGCGCCAATAATGGCGTACTCGACCTTAAACTGCCGGATCAGATCGGTCGCCGCTGAACCGATGACCGCGCCGTCGTCGCGGCGGACCGCGCCGCCCGCCACGATCACCTCGATCTTAGGGCGATGATAAAGCTGCATCGCCACGTTCAGGTTGTTGGTGATGACGAGCAGGCCCTCATGTTCGCTCAGCGCGCTCGCGACTTCTTCTGTGGTGGTACCGATGTTGATGAACAACGAGCAGCCGTTGGGAATCAAGGCCGCCGCCGCCGCACCAATGGCCTGCTTTTCTGTCGAGGCGACAAAGCGGCGGGCCTCATAAGACAAATTCGCGACACCGGAAGAGATAATCGCACCACCGTGCACCCGGGTGAGAACGCGGCGATCACAAAGTTCATTGAGATCCTTGCGGATGGTCTGAGCCGAGACCTCAAAACGGCGCGCCAAATCCTCCACGCCAACCCGCCCGGTTGAACGGGCGATTTCAAGGATATCCGTTTGCCTGCTTGACATGTCATCCATGCGTGAACCTTAAGCGCCTGCTCCTCCCTGGCTAGATTGCGGGCCGTCACCTAGGCTTGTGACAAAGTATAGTCATCCCGTTTCGCATTTTCCGATTCATAGGATCAACCCGCCAGCAATGCGAGAGATTTTCCATTAACCCAATCCGGCAGATTGCCGTCACGGGCCAGCAGGCGTCCGCGCTGGAGAAGTGAACAACCATTGCATTTTTGGGGGAAAGTAGCAGAGGATGGGACAACGCAGGGAAAGCTGACATGGAAAAATACGTACTCGCCATAGATCAGGGCACGACCTCAAGCCGTGCCATTTTGTTTGATAGCCAATGCCGGATTAAAGGCACCGCGCAGCAGGAATTCACCCAGCACTTCCCGCATTCCGGCTGGGTTGAACATGAACCCGAGGACTTGTGGGACTCAACCATCGCCACCTGCCGGAAAGTCATGGCCGGCACTGGTGTGACAACCGCAGATATTGCCGCGATAGGCATCACCAATCAGCGCGAGACAACCGTCGTTTGGGATCGCACCACGGGTAAAGCCATTCATCGCGCTATTGTTTGGCAGGATCGCCGTACTACCGAGATTTGCTCAGGGCTCAAGAGGGCCGGTCTTGAAGACACCGTCACGAAGCGCACCGGCCTTTTACTCGACCCCTACTTTTCTGGCACCAAGGTCGCGTGGATTCTCGACAACGTGCCCGGTGCACGCGACGCGGCGAATGCGGGGAAACTGGCGTTTGGAACCGTCGATAGTTTTCTGCTTTGGCGCCTAACCGGCGGTAAGGTTCACGCGACCGACGCGACCAATGCCAGCCGCACGCTGCTCTATGACATCAATAAGAAACGCTGGTCTCTGTATCTACTCGACTTGTTCCGTGTGCCACAAAGCATACTGCCGGAGATTAAGGACTGCGCTGCGGATTTTGGCACGACAGACCCGGAGATTTTTGGCGGAACTATCAAGATTTGCGGCATCGCTGGCGATCAGCAAGCGGCCGGTATCGGACAAGCGTGTTTTCAACCTGGCATGGTCAAATCCACTTACGGCACGGGGTGCTTTGCACTTCTCAACACCGGCTCGACGCCTGTGTATTCAAAAAACCGGCTTCTGACGACGGTTGCTTATTCGCTGGATGGCAAAGTCACATACGCTCTCGAAGGCTCTATATTCGTTGCTGGTGCCGCCGTTCAATGGCTGCGCGACGGGCTTGGGTTGATCAAAAGCGCTTCTGAGTCTGGTGCGCTGGCCGGCAAAGCCGATCCCGAACAAGACGTCTATCTGGTCCCCGCATTCGTCGGGCTCGGCGCCCCCTATTGGGATGCGGAATGCCGCGGCGCCATGTTTGGACTGACCCGCGCAACGGGCCGGGAAGACATCATCAAAGCCACGCTTGAGTCCGTCTGCTATCAGACGCGCGACCTTGTTGATGCCATGCGCGCGGATTGGGGCGCGGTGCGCGAAACCGTGCTGCGCGTCGATGGCGGCATGGTGGCATCTGACTGGACTATGCAGCGCCTCGCCGATACATTGGCTGCACCTGTTGACCGGCCTAAAGTTTTGGAAACGACTGCTCTCGGCGCGGCCTATCTTGCCGGTCTCAAAGTTGGCTTCTACCCAGAGCCTGCGGAATTTGCCAAGCGCTGGTCTTTGGACCGACGCTTTGTCCCGGCTCTGGGTGAACCTGAGCGCGCCCGCAAATATGCTGGATGGCAGGACGCAGTCCGGCGGACGCTAACAGCCGCAAAATGACTGCAAAATCAATCGATGTGATTGAACCAATGCTTTGGTATTGCCTCGAACGACACAAAGGCTGATTTTGCTACTTTATCTGATGAACAGCAGGGCTCCACTGAACAACCGCGAGCCGCGAATGTTTATTTAGGCCAGGTATTTTTCATACGCCATGAAACTTTTGGCTTACCTGAAGCGTAATTCCAGCGACACGCCAGAAAATGGTCTGTCTAAACGCGCGGTACCCCTAGGTTGCCGCCACAATTCTGATCCGGGAGATGAAAAAACTCATGAAAATCTCAGCTCGTTCAGGTGCCTCGCTAGCACTTGCAGCCGCCACACTGTTTGTAGCTGGCTCTTTTGTCAGCGCCACAGGCGCTGAAGCGTCCAAGAAGGTCGCGTGCGTTGGCGTCAATGCCTGCAAAGGCCACGGTGCCTGCAAAACTGCCGAAAATGCTTGCAAAGGCAAGAATTCCTGCAAGGGCCATGGCGTCAGCATGATGTCAAAATCTAAGTGCACGAAAAAGGGCGGCACTGTTCAGTCGTAACATTGCCCTATTAATTGGCTTTGTTACTCAGGTTGCCTCATCAAAACAAACGGAGAACATCTATGAAAATGACATTGAAGTCTGGTGCCGCTATGGCCGCCACCGCCGCCGCACTCTACTTCTCAGGCGCAGTTGCCGCTGTGGCTGCTGATGCTGCCATGGACGCCAAGGGTCACTGCATGGGCGCCAACGCCTGTAAGGGCACTGGCGCCTGCAAGACCGCCAAGAATGCCTGCAAGGGTCAGAACGCTTGTAAAGGTACCAGCTTCACTGAAGCTACCGAGGCTGATTGCAAAAAAGTCCAGGGCGCTAAGTTCGAAGCTGCCGCCGCTGCTGAGCCTGCTAAGAAGTAAGCCTGCGACGTGCTAAGCTTCGAAGATCCGGCGGACTATTCCCCTCCGCCGGATCATTTTATTATCTGAGTTGCATTAAGCAGCGGGCGAGGGCGCCTTGACTGCAACGAGCTGGCCCAGCATTACAACATCGGGCTTCACGCAGATGGCTTGAGCTCGCTCGCCAATCCCTTCGAGAAAAGCAGTGTCGTTTTCGAAGATCTGCGCAGTTGGCTTGTAATATGGGAGCCGTGCAAATCTTAGTCCGCGATATCGCTTGTGGTGGCCGTTCGAATTGACGGTAAACCCAACATTTCCAAATTATGGAATTGTTTCTTCAAGACAAAAAAATATTAGCTGCTCTAGTTGCATCACTAAGCGTAACAGCAGGCAATACAATGCCGAAACTCCCTTTGTTGACTGAACTTCTTTTCAAATGGAGACAATTATGAAGATGTCACTCAAATCTGGTTCTGCTATCGCCGCAACAGCCGCTGCGCTCTTCCTCTCTGGCGCAGTGGTATCGTCGGTTTCGAACGCAGCGACGGAAGCAAATGGCCACTGCATGGGCGCAAATGCCTGTAAGGGCAACGGAGCCTGCAAGACGGCTAAGAATGCCTGCAAAGGGCAGAATGCCTGCAAGGGCCAAAGCTTCTTGGAAATGACCAAGGCCGAATGCGATAAGGTCGAAGGTGGTAAGTTTGTCGCTATGCAGGCCGACGTGCCGAGGTAATCCAAAGGCATCAATCGGACCAGGAAGATTCAGCGGATATTCTCCTTCGCTGGATCTTCCAATTCCGTGTTAGAATTGATCATCGATGACTGGGAAAATATTTTCATGCCTCCTAGAATCAAGAATATTGTATCGAAACCGGTGGCCGACAACCGCCCGGCACCGCTCGGTTTCGGACTTGGCCTGCGGCCGCAGCATTACACCGAAATTCTTGAGGGCAACCCGGCTATCGACTGGTTCGAGTTCATCGCAGAAAACTATCTCATTCCCGGCGGACAACCGCTCGCCATGCTCGACAAGATCGCGGCCCGGTATCCCCTCGTCATGCATGGTGTCTCGATGTCAATTGCGTCTACCGCACCTTTTGATGAAGACTATCTTGACGGCCTTAAGTCTTTAGCGAAACGCGTTGAGCCAAAGTGGGTTTCCGATCATCTATGCTGGACTGGCGTTCATGGTCTTAACCTGCACGACTTGCTCCCTTTCCCTTACACGGCCGAAGCCCTCGACCATGTGTGCTCACGCATTCATTACGTTCAGGAACGTCTGGGCCGCCAGCTGTGCCTGGAAAATGTTTCGACTTATGTTGAATTCAATTCGTCTGAGATGACAGAGTGGGAATTCATCGCCGAGATGACCCGCCGCACCGGCTGCTGGCTGTTGTTTGATGTCAATAACGTCTACGTCAGCTCCTTCAATCACGGCTATAATGCCAAACAATTCTTGGAAGCCATTCCAGCAGACCGCGTCATCCAATTTCACTTAGCCGGCCATAGCGAGATGGGCACCCACATCATCGACACCCACGATCATCCCGTCACGCCGGAAGTTTTTGATCTCTATGAATTGGCGTTGAAGCGCTTCGGCCCGGTCTCGACGATGATCGAGCGTGACGATAACATTCCCCCACTTGCTGAATTGGTCGATGAACTCAACCATACCCGCAAAATTGCAGCGCGCGTGTTGGGGACCAAGACTGCACAGACGGGTAAGAAGAAGACGAAATCTATTGCCGGGGCCATTGGACATCGATGAAACTTGCGGACCTTCAAGCCCTGTTTCAGCGCGCGATTCTTGAAGGCGATGACGCTATTTTGAAAAACATCCCGGACAGCCCGCGTGAGGATCGCGGCGTCCTGTTTGGTGTTTATCGCACCGCCTATCTGGCACGGCTGATCGAAATCCTGCAGCACGATTTCGAACGGCTCCACGCCCTGCTGGGCGATGATCGCTTTTCCGCCATGGCCGAAGCCTATTTTAAGGTGCATCCATCACGGCATCGCAATGCCCGTTGGATTGGCCGCGACTTGGCACGGTTTCTGAAGTCCGCACCCCATTACAAAAAGCGGCCTGTCCTTTCCGAGTTGGCGGAACTTGAAATCGCCTTAGGCGATGCCTTCGACGCGAAAGACGGCGCAGTTATCGAATCTTCAGTCCTTGGCACGATTGCGCCTGAGGATTGGACAAATCTGGTTTTCACACCACACGCCACAGTTCACCACATGCGATTTGAGACTAACGCCACTGCAATTTGGTTGGCTCTTGGTGAGGGTAAGCCAGCGCCGCGCGCGAAGACCCTAAAAGACACGCAACACCTTTTGGTCTGGCGCCAGGCCACGACACCAAAATTGCGTATCCTGGGCGCGGAAGAGGCCATGATGTGGACGGAGGCCGCCAAGGGCGTGCACTTCGGCGTGTTGTGCGAGATGGCTGCTGCATATGACGATCCTGATGGTGCTGCCATCCGGGCCGCGACGTATCTCAAGGGCTGGGTCGATGGCGGACTTCTGGCAGGTGTGCATATTGAGCGCCCTGCCGCCCGGAAACGCTCAGCGAGCCATGTGATCGACTGAGAAACGGGGTCAATCCCGGCCAGGCCACTGCTGAATTGAGACCCACGCGGCGTGCACCATGCATTTTCTTATATTTAATTTTTTTAAGCATTTCGTCTTATCGGTCTTTGCAACCGGTCAAAGCTTCAATAAACCTGAACTTTAGGCTGAAATTCAGAATCGACCTCGTGGGCAATGCTGCGCTGCGATAATATTTCGCTGCGCCGCCCTCGAAAATTTCTTGATTTGCAGTGCCGCGCCAATGCATTAGGTTTTAAAAAAATCGGGAGGCGAAAAACAATGTGCCGGATTCTTTCAGGCCAACCCATCGACGCGTTTGCTTATCAAACGCGCTCGGTACGTCTTGGTGGCCATGCCACGAGCATCAAGCTTGAGGGCGCATTCTGGCATATCCTCGATGAAATCGCATCGGTCATGAAGCTGCCGCTTGGACGGTTGCTGACTGAAATTCACGATGAAGTCATGTCCTTCACAGGCGATCCCCACAACTTCACGTCGCTGCTGCGCTGCGCTTGCCTCACCTACGTTACGGACGTTCGGGGCAAGCCGAATGCTGAGGCCCTGCTCAATCAAAAGTTTCGCAGGCACGCTGGCGGGAGTTTGCTGGCGGCCGAATAGCCAGCTTTTCATGCGTGTCTGAAGGAATGGGTTGACTGCGGCTAACATTTTTAGTTCTGCGATTTCAGCTATGTAGTATCGAAATACTACCCTCAGGGGAGCGCCTCCCAATACCTTTCCCAAAACACTTTTTTTGGGAGGCGGGATTGCAAATGCGTTTTGTTACGTGGGCGGCAGCGCTGGGTACGGCGATTGCAGTTTTTGCGGGGTTTAGCGCAATTTCAGTCCGTGCCGATGATGCAGTGGATCTCGCCGCCGCAGGCAAACAATT
>JAYTQI010000185.1:0-2023 GCA_043746825.1 Hyphomicrobium sp.
GATCGAATGCTGGCCTCGGCGATCTGCTTTCAGAGCTTCAAGCCGGTTGCCTGGCGGTATCTTCAAGTCTTGCAACATTGCGGCAGCCGCAAGGGCTTCTAGCTTTCGTCTTGCAACACGTTCAAAGGAATGGAAACGCCGAACGGGCTCGTCGTTGAATAAGCGAGATGTCTCCTGACAACGGAAACTCTTGATCATGAAAACCAGTGTATTCTGTTTTCCGGAATATCGCAAGGTTTGGGTTATTAAGAGGGATTAACCCAACTCCTCCACTTCCACCTTCACCTTCGCGCCAGGAGCACCCGGCTGAAGTGGCCAGTCGTGGAAGTTGCGCATCTCGCCGGTTTCGCGCACGCGCCGCAAACGTGCTAGATCGATTGTTGCCGTCACCCACTCGGCGGCGTTAAGCTTGCCCTCGGCTAAAACGCCGGTATCCGAGACGCCGTGTTCGGACGGCACATAAATGCCAGCGGCACCTGCATTGAAATCAACGGCTGGCGACCACGGCGCGTCGCCAACAGTTGGGCTTTGCACGGTGGCGATGGTGTTTTCCAGCGCCCGCGCCAGGCATCCGGTGCGAACCCGGTGATAGCCCGAGACCCGCTCGGTGCACGACGGCACCAGTACGACCTCGGCGCCAGCCTCGGCGAAAGCCCGCACCAGCAGCGGGAATTCGCTGTCGTAGCAAATCGCAATGCCAAACGTGCCAATGGCGGTTTTGAAAACGCGCACCGGACCGCCAGCGGATATTCCCCAATCGCGCTCGAACGGCGTCATGACGGTTTTTTCTTGCTCGCCAATTTTGCCCGTCGGCGTGACCAGTTGGGCGGCGTTGACGAAGCGGCCGTCTGATTTGAGCACCGGCCCGGAGCCAACGAGAATGTGGACTTTGTGCTTTTTGGCGAGCTCGGCGTGAAAACTGACTCGCGAGGCGGCCAGTTCCGCGACTTTGTGGAGTGTGGTCTTGAGATCGGCATAGACTTCCGGGCCAAAGCAGGCGGCTTGCTCAATGGCTGCATATTCCGGAAACACCAGAAGCTCAGCTCCCGTCGTTGCGCCGTTTTTGACCCACAGCGCGATCTTGTCCTCCCACTCATGCATGGTCTTCGGCTGCCCTATTGGGTATTGAGCGGCGGCGACTTTGAGGGTTGTTGGCGCGGTCATGAGCGTGGTCCAGCGATGAATTCCCTCTCCCCTAGGGGAGAGGGCTAGGGTGAGGGGGCAATTCTCAATCCGCTAGGCCCCCTCAACCGGCCTTCGGCCACCTTCTCCCCAAGGGGAGAAGGGGTTCTTCTTCACTGCGCTTTCATCCAGAATTGCATGTTGTGGGTGGTCTCAGACAGTTGATCGATGTCTTTCCAGTCGTAGGTGGCGACGATGCCCGCGGCCGGCGCATAGCCGCGCTTTTTCCAGAACGGATCGAGCGGCGCATAGTCAGGCGGCTTCAAGGGATGATCGTCCGGGCGGACCACACGGCAGAAGGTTGAGTGTGTGAAGCCGCCGAGTTTGTGGGCTTGCGCCTCGCGGCCATCGAAGAAAGCATGACCGAGCCCGAAGCCACGATGCGATTTCAGCAGCACGCTCTCGCCGCAGTAAAAGATTTTGGAAATGTCGTAACCGGCTTTTTTGAATGGCTCGCCGAATTCATCCGCGTGTTCAATCATCGGCGCGGCGGTTGAGGCCCCGACCATATGCGTTCCGTCGTAAGCGGTGATCACGACCGCGCCTTTGGCGGCGGCGAATTTTTGAAGATATTTTTCTTCATACGCGAGATCGCCGTCGTAGAGATACGGCCAATCCCGGAACACCGTCATGCGCAAGCGCGCCAGGTCCGGCAGGATGGCGTAGATGTCCTTGCCGGTCACCGATTTTACGTCAGGTTTATTGGCTTCGATTTTCATCGCGAACTGTCCCGCGCGTTATTTCTTTTTCGGCGTTGGCATATTCTTGGCATCGACGACAACGACAGTTGGCTTATACGCCTTGCCCTCTTGCTCCGTCATTTGCGCATACGCGCAGATGA
>JAYTQI010000186.1:0-2023 GCA_043746825.1 Hyphomicrobium sp.
CCGCACGGCGGCATGGCGGCGGGCATCGACCGCATGGTCATGCTGCTGGTGGGCGCTAAAAATCTGCGCGAGATCTCATTGTTCCCGATGAACCAGCAAGCTAACGATCTGCTGATGGGCGCGCCGTCAGAGGTCTCACCAAAGCAGCTGCGCGAACTCTCGATCCGCGTCATCCCGCCGGAAGTGAAGAAGGGGTAGGTCGTTGAGGTGAGGTGCAGAAAGAGATAATGTCATGCCCAGACTTAAGCCTTTCGGAGGCGGAGATTAGAATATGGAACGCGTCGTCAATCTTCACATCGAACATTTGCCCGAGGGCGTTTATCTCGCCACCTCGGACGATGTACCGGGGCTTGTCGCGCAAGGCCGCACCATCACAGAGACTCTCGAGATCGCGCGCGATGTTGCAAAGAAGCTGATTGAGGAAGCTGGGGACTCGAAGTCTACGGTCAAGCTGAAGCCAGCGGGTGAATCGTTCGACTATCCCATGATCGTTGGCACCTGATGGGACGGCTCGCGGGGTTCCGGTATCGCGACATCGTGCGCCGGCTTCGCGCCCTCGGTTTTGAATTCCGCCGTCAAGCCGCAGGATCGCACGAAATCTGGTTCAATCCCGCAACAAGCCGTTTTACGACAATCCCAAATCACCCCGGCGATATGCCTGAGGGAACGCTTCGGGCAATATTGCGGCAGGCGGGGGTCTCGCCCGAAAAGTTTTTAGATGTGAAGTAGGTTCGACGAACTGAGAACAAAAAATTCCGGCGCCGCCTCTTGTGAGGGGCGCCGGGTTTGCGTCAGCTGGGGCGAGCGCTGGCGCGCTTCTCGTAAACTTAGTTGGTTGCGGCTTCAGGCTGAGCCTTGCGGCCTTCAACCGTCACCAAAACCGTTTTGCCGTCTTTGACGGCGGTGCCGGTCCAATTGCCGTCATCATTGCGATCAAGCTCAGAAATGTTGATATAGCCCTGATGCGCAAGCTGCAGGCGCGCTTGATAGGCAGCGGCATCAGTGGCGAGGGCTTGAGCAAAAGCTGCTGACTTCGCGGGGTCGATGGCATCAGATTTGTTGGTGTCAGCCGTCTCTGCAAAGGCGGAAACTGAAAGTGCGGCGGCAGTAACAGCGGCGAGTGAAAGGGTGCGGATCATTGGGTGTCTCCTTGTATCTTTTGAGGCAGCGCTAAAGGTTCGAGAACCGTGTGCGTTGCCGGTATCAGGTACATAGGGGGTTGCTGTCTGCCCCGCTAATCAAGACGCATCACGTTGCCGTTGTGTTTGGCGAGGCCGATGTGATCGGGCGTGATCGAAAATCTAAAAATCCGTCCATGTTCGCCGCTTCTTTCTCGTCAATGCCCCAGTACCCGGCTGCGCCAGCGCTCACGGAGCCGTGAAAGAGGCGCAGGGCTTTCGTTTGAAATGCCGATTGGATATGGATTTGATAGCGGCCAGCGTGTAACGCCTTGCGGAGTGAAGAGACGGCATGAAAATTCTCATTCTAGGCGCTGGCGCGACGGGCGGATACTTCGGCGGCCGTTTAGCAGCCTCAGGTGCTGACGTGACGTTTCTCGTGCGGCAAGCGCGTCTTAAAAAACTCAGAGTCAATGGATTGTTCATCGAGAGCCCCTTCGGCAATCTCAAAACACCTGTAAAGGCTGTGACCCGTGAAACGTTAAACGGCACGTATGATGCCGTTCTGCTCAGCTGCAAAGCTTACGATCTCACCTCGTCCATCGAGGCCATTCGCCCTGCAATAGGCAACTCAACGCAAGTTTTGCCACTGCTCAATGGCATCAAACATCTCGATGATCTCGACGCCGCGTTTGGAAAAGATCATGTGCTTGGCGGGCTCTGCCACTTGAGCGTGACGCTATCGCCTGAGGGCACCGTGCAGCATTTGAACAAGCTGCATCTTCTCACGTATGGCCCGCGCGTTCCTGAGCAAGAAAAATTTTGCCGCGAACTTCTGCCCATCATGGAAAAGAGCGGTTTCGCGGCCAAACTCAGCGGCGATGTCATTCGCGATATGTGGGGCA
>JAYTQI010000187.1:0-2022 GCA_043746825.1 Hyphomicrobium sp.
CAGCGGCATCAATCGATCCTGCAGCGCCAGCGCTTTTTTATAATCGCCCACCAGACATGCGTTCTGGAATTCAGCGCACAGACGCGGCGCAACGTTGGACGCTACCGAAATACAGCCGCGGCCACCGTGTGCCATGAAGCCCAGCGCCGTCGCGTCTTCACCTGAGAGCTGGCAGAACGTATCACCGCACGCCATGCGCTGCAGCGAAGGCCGCGCCAAGTTCGCCGTCGCATCTTTGACACCAACGACGTTTTTCAAATCCTTGAAGCAGCGCGCCATCGTCGCGACCGACATATCGACGATCGAACGTGCTGGAATGTTGTAAATCACGATCGGAATCTTTATCGCGTCGTTGATCGCCTTGAAGTGCTGATAGAGCCCTTCTTGCGTCGGCTTGTTGTAGTAGGGTGTGACGATGAGAACGCCGTCGGCACCGGCCTTCTCGGCATAGACCGAAAGCTCGATGGCCTCATCCGTCGAATTCGAGCCTGTCCCAGCGATGACGGGCACGCGCTTCTTGGCGGCTTGAACCGTGATGTCGATGACGCGCTTATGCTCTTCAAAGTCGAGTGTCGGGCTCTCGCCCGTGGTCCCGACCGGAACCAGGCCGTGAGTGCCTTCGGCAATCTGCCAATCGACAAAGCGCGCCAAGGCCGCTTCATCAACTGCGCCATTTCTGAACGGCGTAAGAAGCGCCGTGATTGAGCCCTTGAACATGTTGCTGATTTGGCCTCTGAGTCTGCTAACCGTGCGTTTGTTTGTCGTGTGTCTGCTGTTTGCAAGAACTGGTGTGCGCACCCGCCAGGTTGCATAGATAACTGCCGAGCCGCGTCCGCGAAGTCACGGTGTTGCCGCACGAACATGAAACGTGCTCGGTGCGAACCACTTGCGCCCAGACCCGTCCGCTCGCTTAATGGGTGCCGGTTGAACACGTTTAGCGAATTCGCGTCAACATTAGGCCCTTGGTGTGCCGCCTGCAAGTTTGGCCGGGTCACTGTGAAATTTATCAGCATTTATGGTGAGGATATAGGTCCGTGATTTGCAAGATTGCCCCCCACCCGCGCCATTGGCCTGTCGTGGCAGCCTATGTAGCTGCCTCTCTCATCTTCGCCGCCGGAACTCCTGCCCGGGCTGCCAATCCGGCAGAAAGCCCGGCACCCGCACCGCTGAAAGCCGAAGCCGAGCACATCGCCAAGCTTGACGCGCTGCTGGCACCCACGCGATCCATTGCGCCGTCAAAGGAAGATGCCCAGCGCATTCGCGACGCCATCGAAGCCGTGCGCACCAACTCTATGTCCCGCTTTGGCGAGATAAAGAGCGCCATCACCAACCCGGTCGGCCAGAAGCTGGTCGAGTGGGTGCGCCTTAGAGCCGGTTACGGCGAGGCGGCAGAGTATCGCGCTTTCCTGAAAGACAATCCACTTTGGCCCGAGCGCTCCATGATGGTGCAGCGCATGGAAGAGGCGCTCTTTACCCAAGGCGGCAGTGCGGCATCGATCAAGGAATTTTTCAAATCCTCGCAACCGGAAACGGGGCTTGGCTACGCGGCGCTGGCCTCCGCAAATCTGGCCGAAGGCAACAAGGCTGAAGCCAAAAAACTGGCGTCGAAAGTTTGGCGCGAGTTGCCCATTCCCGGAATGCTCGAAACCGGTTTCCTGCGCCGATTCGGCGATCTATTGGACGAAAGCGATCACAAATGGCGCTTCGATCGCATGGTGACGGACGACGTGCGTTGGGCTGGAAACCGCTCCGAGCGCGCAGCGTTTGCCCGCCGCGTCATCCCGCTCCTGTCCACCGCAGAACAGAAAAAAGCCACGGCCCGCCTAGCCGTCTTCAACAAGTCCGGCAACGCGCGGACATTGATGAATTCGGTATCCGATGACGGCGGCAAAGATTGGGGCCTGGCGTTCCACCGCGCCCAACTGCTGCGCAAGGAAGGCAAGGTCGAAGCCGCCGCCAAGATCATTCTTGCCGCCCCGACAGACCCGGATAAAATCGCTGTTCTCGATGAGTGGTGGGCAG
>JAYTQI010000188.1:0-2019 GCA_043746825.1 Hyphomicrobium sp.
GATTTCGCCGGTTAGCCCGTAGCTTTGGTAGTCCTCGTCAACGACGATCAGGCGGCCGGTTTTGGCGACGGAGTTGAACACCGTGTCACGGTCTAGCGGCACGAGTGTTCTCAGATCGATAACTTCCGCACTTACACCTTCTTTCGCTAGAAGATCAGCGGCCTTGAGGCCGTTGTGCACACCCATGGCGACGCCAACAATGGTGACGTCAGATCCGGGCCGCACAATCGCAGCTTTGCCGAAGGGTATGCAGTAAGCTTCTTCCGGCACGTGCACGGTTGCGCCAGCTTCGGTGCCAAGCCAACCCATGCCCTGCAGACCCTTGTGGAACATATAGATCACCGGGCTATCGTCACGGATAGCTTGCGTCATAAGGCCTTTAGCGTCGTAGGCGTTGCTCGGGCAGACAACTTTCATGCCCGGCAAATGCGCGAATGTGCCGTACAGGCATTGCGAATGTTGACCAGCATCCGAGTAGCCGCCGCCCGTCGATGTCATAATCACCACTGGCACTTTAACCTCGCCACCCGAAAAATACACGTTCTTGGCCATGAGATTGTATATGGCGTCGAAGCAGACACCAAAAAAGTCAACAAACATCAGCTCGACGATCGGGCGCATGCCGTCGCCCGCGGCACCAACGGCGGCGCCCATGAAGGCTGTTTCCGAAATCGGCGTGTCGCGGATGCGCTCAGCCCCGAATTCATCGAGAAGGCCTCGGGTGTTACCGAAGACGCCGCCGAGCTGAGCGATATCCTCGCCCATAACAAAGACCTTGGGGTCGATGCGCATTTCTTGCGCAATCGCCTCGGCCATCGCGCGAGCAATGGTAAATCGGCGTTCGTTTTGTTGAGGTTTGACGGCTGCTGCTGTTGACATGAAAAATCTCCTCCCACGGAGTCGATACGGACGATTTCAATTCGGTTTTTTGAGGCGTGATTTTCAGCGGCTCTTGGCGATTTAAGCGAACACTTTCTCCAGAGCTTCCGAAGCTTCCGCAAACGGGCTTTCGCGCGCAAATGCGATTGCGTCATCAACCTTGGCGCGCGAGCGGGCGATAATGGCGTCATTCTCCGCCGCCGTCATGCCATCTTCGGCCATCATGCGGTTTTTCATGGCAGGTATGGGGTCCTTGGCCCGCAGCCCGTCCAGTTCGCCTTTTGGGCGATAGCCTTCAGCGTCGCCCATAAAGTGGCCAGCCAGCCGCGAGGTCTCAACTTCGATCAAAGTTGGGCCCTCGCCACGCCGCGCGCGCGCAACGGCTTCGCCAGCAACTCGGAAGACCTCATACGGATCATTGTTTTTGACTTGGTGGCCCGGGATGCCATAGGCAGCAGCGCGGACGGAGTTGTCTTTAACAGCGGTCGATGCCGCTTTCCCAACTGAGATGCCCCAGGCGTTATCTTCGATCAGACAAATAAAGGGCAATTTCCAAATCGCGGCCAAGTTCATCGATTCATGGAATGCACCTTGGTTGGCCGCGCCTTCACCGATGAAGGCAACAGCGACACCAGGCTTGCCCTGCATCTTACGCGATAGAGCTGCGCCAACGGCTGGGCCCATACCCTGGGCGATAATGCCCGAGCAGGCAAAATTGACGTTGACATCATACAGATGCATGTGGCCGCCACGCCCGCCACTGAGGCCCGTCTTCTTGCCGAAGATTTCGGCCACCATCTTGCGTAGGTCAGTACCCTTGGCGACAGCGATATGATGCGGACGGTGCGTGGCGGTGACAATGTCCCCCGCAGTTAGATGCGCGCACACGCCAACCGCGCACGGCTCTTGGCCGTTTGAGAGATGCATTTCTCCCGGGATCGGTCCATTGGCCATGTTGAACACTGGCTTCTTGCCTTCGAGGTAGATCTGCTCAAGCGACTCCTCGAGAAAACGGCTGACCACCATGTTCTCGTACATCCAAATTTTTTGTTCCCTCGTAGGCTGCACTTGGAAACCCTCCCTTTGCTTGGTCTTTTTGATTTGTGTTCTGTTGTTCGACGTTAGACTCTTGGTGTTGAC
>JAYTQI010000189.1:0-4444 GCA_043746825.1 Hyphomicrobium sp.
GCGCGCAAATGGCGCTGGAGATAAATCTTGTAGAAGTCTTTACCGGCCTCCTCAAGGATACCAGCGCTGAAGTGCTCCAACATCTTGAGCACAACCCAACTACTAGTCAGAACGACAACAAATTGCAAATCGACGCTGCCATGTTTCGGGGCTCCCGCAACGACCCGAAAGTTTCGCGATTTCGCTATCACGCGATCTGGAACGCGACCTGTCGTCAAGAAATAACAGTGTGACGCAAGAGCGATACGCATCCCCGCCATCGCCCTATCGACATAACCGGCATGCATCGCCCCGATCGACGCCATGTTGCCCGTGTAGCGTATCGAGATATTGTGTGCGATCATTATTTCCCCCTGGTGCGCTGCAGAGTTTACGTGCGAATCGACGGGGCGCCGAAGCAGCAATTATGACTTCCACAGAAAACGTTTTTCCAAAAAGTGCCAAAGATCTCCCAGTGTCTGCAGACTAGGCGGTCCTCACTTCTGTCGATATTCGGCGAGTTTCGGTCGGGGGCAGGTCGGCGCCACACCCTCCGTTTCCTCGCGATAAGCTTTGGCGATGTTATCGCGGGACCGCTTGCGCACGTCACGCATACTGCTCTCCCCCTCCCCCTTGCGGGGAGGGGCAGGGGTGGGGGGATCGCAGGGAGACGGGTGTTTGCAGCAGCGCATCGGAACATGCCGCTTGCTCAATCAAGCAAGACTCTTCTCGCTACATCTGAAACCCGTCCGCTCTGCATCTTCACCCCACCCCCCGGATCGTTTCCGGTCGCACGGGCGACCGGGGCCGGGGCAGACTCTAACCCCTCCCCTGAGGGGTGGGAGATTTCGAGCGAGCTTCTATGGCCTTGCCAAAGCCGAAGTGCTCAATAGTGCAGCGGGCGTGGGGTTTGTGGGCGCATGTTGGCCCTCCGTTAAACGTTGCGCATGGGCATTGGCGTAACGCTACAGAATTCGCTATCGTATACCGCTGATGCGGATCGAGCCGGTCCGCTCTTCATATTGGACGACGGGGCATTAGACGACGGGAGAGACGGCATGTTGCGAGTTGGAACAATCGCGTTTGTGTTGGGCGGTGTTGCGCTCTCATCCCCCACCCTCGCCATGGGTTATGACAGCCTGGCGTGTCCGGAACTGGGCGAGCGGCGCGTTGGCTACTTCGTCAATAACGGCTTCTGTGATCCGGCAAAAAAAGACGCCAAGGACTGCAAGCCGATGGCAGCTGACTCCGAAGCCGCACTGCCGGAAGCCGATAAGACCCAGGTGCAAATGATCATCAAGGTCGAAGCCCGCAAATCTTGCCCGGCAAAATAATCAAAAAACCGGACGCACATCCAAAAAACAAAAACATCCCGGCGATCTCGCGCCGGGATGATGTGAGGGCACAAAATCTGTGCCGTATCCTTAGGCCCGGCGATGCCTCGCCAGTCCGTTTAACGCCGCGCCAAAGTGCGCTTACTTCGCAGGCGCAACAGCCGCCGCCGGAATGGCGTGCACATCCAGCTGCATCACGCCGGACTGAATCAGCCCGCCGAAGATCACCGCGAATACCAGCGCCGTCACCAGCGCGTTCACAAAGCGGTTCGAGAACGACAGCATGTTGCCGATCAGGTCGAGAACGAAAACGATCACTGAAGCGATCAGGACTGGCTCCAGCCAGCCAAGGTTTGAGAGCATGGTCTTCCCCTTTATATGTTTATCGTTTCGCGGTCTGAGCGAGCGCCGCGATCACGAACCTCGATTATAGCGCGCTCTGGCGCTCGCGTAACGCTGCAAAGACCTCGCAAACACTCGTTTTTGTGTCCGAATATCCGAAATTGCACTCAAAATGATGCTTTTTTCCGGGATTTACGCCGTCGGATTCGATAGTTTCGTGTAACGCCGTTGTGAAGCGGTGCGAACACTCTAACGATGGATCTGCGCCATGAGCGGCGTGAGCTTGGGTTTCTGGTTGCCCGCTCGAGCGTCAGGTTCACCATACGATACAATATAACATATCCTGGGAGGATACCTATGAAGCACGCAATTCATTCCGGTGCCAAGATTGCCGCTGCCGTCGCCGCATTGATGTTAGCTGGCAGCGTCGCTGCGCCGTCAGCCGCCAACGCTGGCGTTTGCCCGATCACTGGCCACGACGCCAATGCCTGCAAGGGCAAAGCGAGCTGCAAAGGTAAGGGCTCTTGCAAGAGCCACAGCAAGCACCACAACGCCTGCAAAGGCCACGGCTCTTGTAAGGGCAAGAATGGCTGCAAAGGCAATGGCGCCTGCAAGAGCCATCACAGCAAGTGCAAATCGTAAAGATCGCAGGTTTCGAGAAGCTGAGCGCAGTCGTGAAATTGCGCTCAGCACATCACATTAGAAACCGCTTCTAAGTGCTTGTTGAAACTGTATAACAGCACCACGTTTTGATCACGAAAAGTTTGGATTCCGGCATCACTTTGCTATTGGCTTTTTTGTTCGCGCCAGGCTATCAACGCCTCAACAGCAAACGCTGTGTTGGAATTCTGAGGAGATTGATATCATGAAGACCTGGACCAAGCCGGAAGTTCGCGAAACTGAAGTTGGCCTCGAAGTGACTTCGTATCTGCCAGCTGAAATCGATCTCATCTAATCAATTCGAACCTTACGGTTCTAAAGCGGCGGCCCTCACAGGCCGCCGTTTTTATTTTGTTTAGCGCGTCGTAATTTCCCTTGATGATATATGCAGCGGGCTCGCGATATCGCGCTTAGCGGGCTATAACGCCGCCATGACCCAGCACGAAAATCTCAAACCCATTCTCAAACCCAATGCCCGCGTGACGGCTGGTTCCGTCACATTCTCCAATGATGCGCCGATTTCTGTGCTTGCTGGCCCCTGCCAGATGGAAAGCCGGGCCCACGCGCTCGAGATGGCAGCGGCGTTGAAAGAGATCGCGCAACGGCTTGGCATCGGGCTCGTTTACAAATCCTCGTTCGACAAAGCCAATCGCACCTCACTTTCCGGCAAGCGCGGTATCGGCCTCAAAGATGCGCTGCCTGTGTTCGCGGAAATTCGCGAAAGCCTTGGCTTGCCCGTTGTGACTGATATTCACGAGATCGGCCAATGCGCGCCCGTCGCTGAGGTTGCCGACATCCTGCAAATCCCAGCGTTCTTGTGCCGCCAGACCGATTTGCTGATTGCCGCCGCCAAGACCGGGCGGGTGATCAAGATCAAGAAGGGTCAGTTTTTAGCGCCGTGGGACATGAAGAACGTCGTCGCCAAAGTGACGGGCAGTGGCAATCTCAATGTGCTGGTGACTGAGCGAGGCTCAAGCTTTGGATACAATACACTGGTTGTCGACATGCGGTCGTTGCCGCAAATGGCGGAGACCGGCGCGCCGGTGATTTTTGACGCCACGCACGCGGTGCAACAGCCCGGCGGGCAGGGGACATCTTCAGGCGGAGATCGCAGATTTGTGCCGCCGCTCGCGCGCGCCGCTGTTGCGGTTGGCGTGGCAGGCCTCTTTATTGAAACTCACCAAGACCCAGATCACGCGCCGTCAGATGGGCCTAACATGGTGCCGCTCAAAGCCTTTGAAGCCTTAATGCGCGAATTGATGGCGATAGACGCCGTTGTCAAAAAGCAGAAGAGCGCAGGTTAGCAAGGCCTGCGCCCCTCTTGGATCGCTTCAGGTGTCCCACTGGAACGGCCAGACCCGGGAAAGGCCGTCTCGAAAGCAGGGGTCGGCGGCGTCGCATTGAAGCCTGCATGGGGCCTCAGCGCGGCGCATTAGATTTTCTTAGAGCAGTCAGTTGAGGCAACTGCCTCGGCATGAGCTTTGTTCGTCAAGCCACCATACTGGCGCGGGACAGCAGACTTGGCGGCAACAACCGCGCAGGCTACCGGTCCGCAAGACAGCGGCGGCTTGATTTTTCCGACGTTGACGGCGGCAATGGCCATCGACGTCGCAAACAGGCTCAAGGTGCAAAGGCAGGAGACGTAGGCAAGGGCTCGGGAGAGCATTTCATAGTGCATCGGTCAGCCTCGATACGCAAAACTAGTGGGTGACGACACGTCCAACTTGCATTCGACCGGCCCAGAGAGCGGGAGAGAGACCATCAGGTCCGGCATGAGTTCATGATGCCGCAACCTCAGTTAACAAGGCATTAAGCTTAACCTCGTGTGAAATTTCTTTTTGAGTAAGCTTCAATAAGCGGCAGTAAAAGCTTTGCCGCTTTGATCCAAGCCCCAGCGTGATACGTTAACAGTGGGTTAAACACGCGGGATCCTCAAAACGTGAAATTTGCCGTTATTGGTGCCGGAATTTCGGGCTTGAGCGCGGCGTGGCTGTTGTCCAGCCGGCACGAGGTCATGCTTTTTGAGGCTGAGCCGCGCCTTGGCGGCCACTCCAATACCGTCGATGTTGTGACGCTGCAGGGGGTGTGCCCGGTCGATACCGGCTTCATCGTCTACAATACTGCGAGCT
>JAYTQI010000190.1:0-2010 GCA_043746825.1 Hyphomicrobium sp.
GTGGAATGCTGGCTCATTTGGTCTTGGCCGCCGAGGATGTGGTAGGCGAAAGCCTGATTTGGGACGCAAATGAAAAGCGGCTGTTGTGGGTCGATATCATTGGCCGGCGCGTGCATGGTTTTGTTCCAACTTCTGGCAAGCACAACATTTGGCCGCTGACGGGCAGACCCACCTCAATTGGCCTTTGCGCTGATGGCAGCGCCCTTCTTGGCATGGAGCGGCATATTTGCAGCTGGCACTGGCAAGGAGAGCCCCTGGCTTTGATCGAAGTCGAACCTGACCTGCCCGGTAATCGCTTGAACGAAGGGGTCGTGGGTCCCGATGGATGTTTCTGGGTTGGTACGATGATGAATAACATCAACGATGATGACAGCCCAAAAGACATCCCTGAAGCGACCGGGCGATTGTATCGCTTTCGCCCTGACGGGGTGCTTGAACGGGTATCAGATGACTGCTTTGGCATCACCAATACACTCGTCTTTCCTGCGGCCGACAGGCTGGTGACAGCGGACACATTGGCCAACACGCTGTATTCCTACCATATCGGACTGGATGGCAAACTTTCAAAACGCCATACACTTTTCTCGGGATTTCAACGTGGCTTGCCGGACGGATCTTGCTTGGACTCGCAAGGCCGGATCTGGACGGCGCGCGTAGCTGGTGGCGGCTGTCTCACATGTGTCAACCAGGCCGGCGAAGTCGAAGAAGTTATAGACTTGCCATGTTCGTGGCCCACCAGTTGTACATTTGGAGGCACGGACTTAACGACGCTCTATGTTTCCTCTGCGCGCTTCACCCAAAGCATCGATCATCTTGCCGATAACCCGCAAGAAGGCGGGCTTTTTGCTGTGGATCTCGGCATCCAAGGCCGCCCCGCAAATTTGTTTGGAATATTCCGATGAAAATCGCCGACCCGCGTGCCACCACAGTTTCAGTTCCGCTTGAAGCGCCATTGCGCCATGCCAATGGCACCCATTGGGGACGTTTTATCCGCACAATCGTGGAGGTCATTTGTGACAACGGCGTAATTGGCTTAGGCGAGATGGGCGGCGGCGGGGCCCCTGCAGTAGCCGCGTTACTTTCACTGAAACCATATTTGTTGGGGCATGACCCTCTGCAGCTGGAGCAGTTGCCCGAACTGCAGATCAGGGCTGCGATCCTGAACCGCTTTACGGCCTTCGGAACGCCGAAAACTCAACTTGCCGGATGAGACCGGTCAAGAGAAGGGAAAACTCGGCTCGGGCCGATTTATGCAACAGAGCCGGCTTCCTTGGTTCGTGGTTGAACTTGCAACTCCAACAAACCGACGTAATCGATGGCCACCCCGGTTACAGCGCCAGTGCGGCGCAAATTTCCACCACGTTCTCGGACACTGCCCCGATTTTCGGAGTTCAGCTCAAAATCGCCCGTCGGATCGTCGTTATACGCCATCTGTCGGATTGCGGTTCAGGAAAATAGTCCGGATATCTGCCAGGAGTGACGTCCACATCCAGTCGAGGAAATCGCATGAGAATCAGCTTGGACTGCAAAACAAAAATATTCGCGCTCGCGTTCGGCATGGCGCTGACTCTTCTGGGCCTGATCGTCGCGCTGGCGGTGTAACCGACGTAGTCATCGATTACGTCGGCTTGTTGGAGTTGCGAGCTTCAACCACCAACCAAGGAGACCGGCTCTGTTGCATAAATCGGCCTGAGCCGAGTTTTCTTTTCTCTTGACCGGCCTCATCCGGCAAGTTGAGTTTTCGGCGTTCCGAAGGCCGTAAAGCGGTTCAGGATCGCAGCCCTGATCTGCAGTTCGGGCAACAGCACTGGCATCATGCTGCGCAAAAGCCCCGCCACTCGGTAAGAGAGGCGATACGGTGTTTCTTGTAGATCTCGCAGCGGGCAAACGACGCCCCAACAAAGAGCGGTCAACCGAACATCACACCGGTTATGGTTCAGAAATTCGCAAGCCGCGCACGCGAGCGTATGCGGATAGACGGCGCAGGCTATCGCTGCGGCCATTTACGCG
>JAYTQI010000191.1:0-4441 GCA_043746825.1 Hyphomicrobium sp.
CGAACTCACTTTCCACGGCATCACCACCTCCCGCCAAAAGACGGAAAGTGTTACCCATGTGTCCGGTACGGTGAGTTACCTATGTCTCAGGTCGGTCACTCAATCTCTAAATGCCGCTCGGATCTTCCGCCCAAACCCAAAATGGGCCGGATCGCCTTTGTTGCGAGCCAGCCCATTTAGGGAGTGCGCTTTGCTGTCTCAGAAATTGATAATCGCTCCGGCGCTTACCAGATCGAGGCTGTCGAGATCGGTCACAGCCGCGTTGAGTTTTGCGCCCGAGACGTCAGCGTCATAGTGCTGATACTTCAGGTACACAGTCATGGCCGCTGCGTCGATCTCCTGAGCAATCCCCGCGCCATAACGGGTCAGTGTGCTGCTTGTTGCGCCGAGTGCCAGCGCTCCAGGTCCGAGTTGATCGATGTACTGCGCGTAATCGCCATAGACCACGGTTGCGCCAAGTGAGGTCCACTTCTGGCGAATACCGCCTTTGACATACCAGTGATGGCTATCGGGTGCGATCTTGCCATTGAGCAGGACGGCATCGTTATTATTTTCCTGGCCATAGGCAGCATGCGCGAACAGGCCGGAGCCAAGATGCTGGACATATCCGCCCGCTTGGAAGTATTCCGAGTCTTTGTTCAACGAGACTGCGGGCCCTGTCGTTGCGAAATCCGTCGATTTCGAATAGCCAGCGCCGAGCGAAACTTTGAAGCCGCTGAATTCGCCCGCGTAGCGCAGCGCGCCTTCCCAAACGTCATCCTCGCCCCAACTGGCGGAAGCTGAGAAGCCCATGACCACGGGGGTGTCATAGCGCACACCATTCATGACGAGACCATTGCAATCGCCGCCGAGTGGCAGATTTTGATTGTAGCAGAAGCCGAGTTGGCCCCAGGTCAATGAAGCAGGCTTTAAGTCGCCGCCGCTGCGAATGATGAATTGCGGGAAGCCTGCAAGAAAGGTGTAGTTGTCCAATACTTGCGTGCCGGACTGATCGGTGAACATGGCGGCGCTTTTGGCGGCAAGTGCCTGCCGGCCTACGCTCAGCTTGCCGAAGTCTTTGCTCTGCAAATACCAGTACGACATCTGCACGTTGATGCCTTGGCTGAATCTGCTGGAGTTCTGACTGATCGCGTTGCCAGCGGCATCGCGGCCAAACGGGTTGTCATCGAGATTCTGTAGCCGCAGCACGTAACCAGCGTTCCAGCCGGGCGAGATCGTGGCCTGACCGGTGAATTTGACATGCGTTGTCTGAGTTGGGCCAAGGCCATGCTCGTAAACGTCACTTTGGCCGCCGTCGTCCCAATAGGTGATCTCCTGGGCGACATATCCAGAGATGGTCAGTGAGACTTTGCGATTGCCTTTGCGGGCCGTGGTCGCTTCAAGCTCGGCGATGCGTTCTTCAAGATCAGCGCAGCAATTGCTGCCGAGATCGGCGGCGAAAACTGTGCTGGAAGTCAGAAGTGCCAGCGATGCGGCGAGTGTTGAGCTGATGATGTGTGCCGGCTGCCCCAAGTCTCTCATGCGTTTTGCGTCTCCAATGCATGTGCAGAATTGAGTTTAAGGTATTCAGGGGTTTGGCATTTGTCTCAGAGAAAAGCTTGGCTTTTCAGGCGTAGCTATCATGGGGTGGCTATGACATCACAGCTGCCCGGTATTGTTGCAACATGCGCATTTCGCGCCATGTGTGTTGCCCATATTTTGGGTGTTTTGGCGGCGCTGACAGTTCTGAGTTCTTTGCCGGGCCTAAAGCGCAGGCGCGAGCTGGCGGGTGGCCAAGAGAACCATCCGGTTGAGCTCTGGCAGGCACGAGCCGCAGTTGGTTCCAGCCGCACAATCCTTACCGACCGATTCAGCCGAGTGGCAGCCCCGTGCAATAGCCGCGGCGATTCGTTTCGCGCCAACTTGATGACAAACGCACACGATCGCTCCGTGATCAACGATGCCTTCAGGGGAGTGGCCAGCCAGCAAGGCGCGGCGTTCCGTCTCCGTGAGATAATCGCGCGTGAACAGCTCTTTGAGCCATTGCGAGGGTTGGAGATCGTGAGATTGGCCAATAAACAGCACAGATACGAGGCGGCCGTCTGTGATGATAGCAGCGCGCAGGACACCTGCCTGTTGGTCCACCAATGACATTCTCCCATCCTGGACCAGGATATCATCAGTGACTTGGGTGCAGGCTGCAAACGGCCCATCAATGGCAAATGCTGTGGCGGTTGCATTCGGGATTGTTAAGCGCGACCAATATACAACATTGGCAACATCAAGAGTTATGTGGCTGGACCTTGCTAGGAGAAACCCGAAGTAAGCGGCATCAACCACAGATACGCGGGCGGCCGTAGCCTTGAGATCGGGCTGGCCAGAAATTTCGTCTGCAGCGCTGTGGACGAGGGCACCGATGCGGCCTTGCGAGCTATTCTCGTCCGACCAGTGAATGGGCGCAAACAGAGATCCTGCGGCCACCGCGTCGGTGACGTGGGCGCGCACCACGGCGGTGCCGTAACTGGTTTCGACCTTGGCCAAACTGCCATGCTGAATGTTGGCGGCCGCCGCGTCTGCGGGATTGATTTCGACGAAAGGTTCTACAATGTGGCTAGACAAACGAGGCACGAGGCCTGTGCGGGTCATGGTATGCCATTGGTCTCGGATGCGGCCGGTGTTCAGAGTGAGTGGCCAGGTATCGTTGGCTATGGCGCGATCAAGGGTGCGCGCAACCGCGACGAAGCGGGCGCGTTTAGACGGCGTTGCGAAGTGCCCATCTGCGAAGACACGGGGTGCGCCTTGGCCTGCCTTGAGCACCGGCCATTGCACTGGCTCCAGGGTCTCGTAGTCACTGTTGCCGATAGATTCCAGGCCTGAAATATTGAATACGCGCTGGCCGCTATTCTCAAAACCGGAAAGCGCAGCGTGCTCGCGGAAAATATCGCCCGCTGACGCGTACGCGAAAGCCTCTCCCCAGCCCAACCGTAGAGCGACTTGCGATAGGATCCACCAATCGGGTTTGGCGTCCCCCGCTGGCTTCAGAAAAGCGCGCTGGCGAGAAATGCACCGCTCGGAGTTGGTAACCGTGCCATCCTTTTCGCCCCAACCATGTGCTGGCAAGCGCACCGAAGCGCCTCGCATCGTGTCGTTGGACGCGACCACTTCGGAGACTGCGAAAAATTCCAGCTTTGCCATTGCATCCCGCATCGCGTCGGCGCGCGGCAGGCTGACGGCCGGGTTTGTGCCCATGACCCAGAGTGCCTTGATCTCACCCCGGTCTACGGCCTCAAACATTTGCACGGCCTTGAGGCCTTCTGCCTGGACAAGATTTGGCGCCTTCCAGAAGCGGCTGACGAGATCACGTTCAGCTTCAGAAAATCCCATATGTGCTGCCAGCATATTGGCAAGGCCGCCGACCTCGCGCCCGCCCATGGCGTTGGGCTGGCCTGTGAGTGAGAAGGGTCCACAGCCCGGCTTTGCGATACGCCCAGTCGCCAAGTGGCAGTTAATGATCGCGTTGACCTTGTCAGTGCCTTGCACCGCCTGATTGACGCCCTGCGAGTAACAGGAAACGACGCGCTCGCTGGAACTCCAAAGCTGGTAAAATTCGCGCACGTCTTCGGGCGTCAAACCGGTGTGAAACGCAACCTTTGCAACCGTGCCCGCCCGCAGCCGCGCGAGGCTAAGCGCTGCGTCGTAGCCTTCGGTATGAGCAGAGATATAGCCGCGATCTAGCAATTGATGATCAGCGAGCCAAACTAAAAGTCCATTCCATAAACAAGTATCCGAGCCTGACTGCAGGGAGAGCTGCAGGTCCGCGCCTTCGCTCGTTGCTGTGCGGCGCGGATCGATATTGATGACTTTGGTGCTGCGTGTCTGACGTGCCTTTTGGATGCGCTGATAAAGGATCGGATGACACCAAGCTGTATTCGATCCTACCAGCACCACCACGTCCGCTTCATCGAGATCTTCGTAGCAGCCTGGCACAACGTCGGCGCCGAAAGCGCGCTTGTGGCCAGACACCGATGACGCCATGCATAGGCGTGAATTGGTATCGACATGCGGGGTGCCGACGAAGCCCTTCGCCAGTTTATTGGCGACGTAGTAGTCCTCGGTCAGAAGCTGGCCGGAGAGATAGAAGGCTATGGACTGCGGCCCGTGACGCTCGCCGATGCGCTTCAATTCAGAGGCGGCGTGATCGAGGGCTGTATCCCAAGAAACACGCTTGCCATTGATTTCCGGGTGAAGGAGGCGTGACGCCGTGCCAAGCGTTTCGCCAAGCGCCGAGCCCTTAGAGCACAAGCGGCCGAAGTTAGCGGGGTGGCTGGTATCTCCCGAAATTTCAGCGCCGCCAAGCCCGTCCGGCGTTGCTTTGACACCGCAGCCGACGCCGCAATAGGGGCAGGCCGTGCGGACCGTGGCGAGGCTGGGCTGCAATCGATCAGTCATTAATAGACATCCG
>JAYTQI010000192.1:0-10285 GCA_043746825.1 Hyphomicrobium sp.
ACCGGCGCGCCCGAGACATCGATGGCGATGATGATGTCGGCTTGGCCTTGCAGAATATCATAGGGCAAAGGGTTGGTCAGTCCGCCATCGACATGCGCCCGGCCATTGATGACGACCGGCTCAAACACGGCTGGCAACGCCATGCTGGCGGCGACCGCAGGGAACAGGGCCCCCTCGCTAAAGACAGCTTGTTCCTGCAGATAAAAATCAGACGCCACAATCTGCAATGGAATTTCAAGATCCTCGAAATTACGTTTTGACCCTTTCGGCATAATGAGGTCTAGAAGCGTGTCGGGGTTGAGCAGGGCGGATGGCGCCGAAAAAAGATTGAGGAGGCGCTGCATCGGTTGCGCGCGCGCCGCAAATAGATCGCGCAGCAAGCTGAAGCGCTGGGACAGGAGTTCCTCGGTGTGGGCGCGGATGTTTTTGGCGGAAAGACCCGAGGCGTAAGCCGCCCCGAAAATCGCGCCAATCGAAGTGCCGGAGATAACCTTGGGCTTAAGCCCCATCTCATCAAAGGCTTCGAATATGACGATGTGAGCCAATCCGCGCGCGCCGCCGCCGCCGAGCGCCAAGCCGATCGAGGGCGTGCTTGGCGGTGTCGGAACCTTGGGCGCGGGGCGCGGTGTTGGCAGGCGGGCGGTCATTGCGCACTCACGTCCCGGTTGATGTGGCCCTTAACATAGGGAGGTCGCCCGCAATCTTCGAGTCCGCGCTTCAAGACCCCTTGGATTCGCGCTGCAGGGCCCGCCAGCCGATGTCCTTGCGGCAGAAGCCCTCCGGCCAGTCAATCTGGGCGATGGCGGCGTAAGCGTGAGCCTGGGCCTCGGCGAGGGTTTTTCCGTGTGCCGCAATATTCAGCACCCGCCCGCCATCGGCCAATATCCGGTTTCCATCGCGCTTGGTGCCGGCATGAAAAATTTCGACGCTATCGACGCGTGCAGCGGCGGCAAGCCCTTTAATCTCAGTGCCCTTCAAGGGCGGGCCGGGATAGCCCTTGGCGGCCATGACGACCGTCAAAGCCACTTCATCACTCCATCGCACATCGAAGTTGGCGAGCATGCCATCAGCTGTTGCGAGGAGCGCTGACAGCAAATCCGATTTCAAGCGCATCATCAGCACTTGCGTCTCAGGATCGCCGAAGCGGACGTTGTACTCGATCAGCTTGGGGCCATCTTTGCCAATCATCAGGCCCGCAAACAAAACGCCCTTGAACGGCGTGCCGCGTTTGGCCATGGCAGCGACCGTTGGCCGAATGATTTCCGCCATTGTGTGCTCGACCATTTCAGGCGTCATGACGGGGGCTGGAGAGTACGCGCCCATGCCGCCTGTGTTGGGGCCCTTGTCGCCATCAAAGACGCGCTTGTGATCCTGGGCGGCGGCGAGAGCCAAAGCGTTTTTGCCATCACAGAGCGCGAAAAAACTGGCTTCCTCGCCGTCCAAAAATTCTTCGATCACGACTTCGGAACCGGCATCTCCGAACGCACCATCAAAACAGGCATTGACGGCGCTTTCGGCTTCAGCATGCGTGCCCGCGATCACCACGCCTTTGCCGGCCGCCAAGCCATCTGCCTTGACGACAATCGGAAAGCTTTTGCCCCCTAGATATTCAAGCGCGCTCTTCGCATCGCAGAAACGGCCATAGCTGCCTGTTGGAATGCCAGCTTCCCGGCAGAGATCTTTAGTGTAGCCTTTGGACCCTTCAAGCTGTGCCGCGGCCTTGCTCGGCCCGAAGTGTTTGATACCGGCCGTCTCAAGCGCATCGCTGAGCCCCGCCACCAGCGGTCCTTCAGGTCCAATCACCACAAAGCTGACTTTGTGTTTATGGCAGAATACGATCACGGCCGCGTGGTCGCCGCTATCCAGCGCAACACACTCTGCCACCTCTGCGATCCCGGCGTTGCCGGGCGCGCAATAAAGCTTTGTCAGTAGGGGGCTGGCAGTCAAAGCCCAGGCCAGCGCATGTTCGCGCCCGCCGGAGCCGATCAGGAGGACATTCATGCCGGTCTCTGTTGCATTCGGGGTTTTGGTGTAGCATCGATCTTAAGTCTGGCAAGGCCACCCGCCTCGTAACAGTGCAATCCCTCCACAAGGACCAACTTTGACCCAACCCGGCGCAAATGCTCCTGAGTTTTCAGTGTCTGAGCTGTCCGGCGCTATCAAGCGCGCCTTGGAAGATGGCTTTGGCTATGTCCGCCTTAAAGGCGAGATTTCCGGGTATCGCGGTCCGCACGCCTCTGGGCACTGCTATTTTGCCCTCAAAGACGATAAAGCCAAGATCGAAGCCGTGATCTGGAAGGGCGTCTTTGGCCGCCTTCGCTTTAAGCCCGAAGAGGGCATGGAGGTCATTGCACAGGGCAAGATTACGACCTTCCCTGGCTCATCCAAATACCAGATCATGATTGAATCGCTAGAGCCAGCTGGTGCCGGCGCTCTGATGGCCCTGCTGGAGGAGCGCAAGCGCAAATTCGCAGCCGAAGGGCTGTTTGAGGAAGCCCGCAAGAAACCCCGTCCATTCCTCCCCAAAGTCATTGGCATCGTGACCTCGCCAACGGGCGCGGTCATCCGCGACATGCTGGCGGGGTTTACAGAGCGCTATCCGGCCCACGTCATTGTCTGGCCGGTGCGTGTGCAGGGCGAAGGGAGTGCGGCTGAAGTCGCAGCTGCGATTCGTGGCTTCAATGCTTTGGAGCGAGGCGGCAAAATCCCCCGCCCCGATGTCCTCATCGTCGCCCGTGGCGGCGGCAGCCTTGAGGATCTTTGGAGCTTCAACGAAGAGATCGTTGTGCGGGCTGCGGCAGAGAGTCAAATTCCGCTGATCTCGGCGGTTGGGCACGAAACCGACTGGACGCTCATCGATCTCGTGGCCGATGCGCGTGCGCCAACGCCAACCAAAGCCGCCGAATGGGCAGTGCCGAAATATGCCGACCTCGTCGAGCAGATCGACAAGCTGGGTCTACGCCAAAGGGTTGGCATGCGGCGGCTGTTAGACGCCACGCGCACCCATCTCAAAGCCGCTGCACGCGGATTGCCGAAACTCGAAGACCTGATTGCCCTGCCGCGTCAAAAATTCGATTCAGCTGAGAAGAGTTTGTCGCGCGCCCTCCTCGCCAACACCCGCGCGCATGGGATGCGTCTGGCGCGAACGGGCGCGCGCCTGACGCCCTCCAGCCTGATCCAGCGTTTAGGGCGTTCGCGCGAGCGGCTTGGCAATTTGCAAGGCCGGGCGCAGGAAGCCCTGTCCAATCGCGTCCTGATGCGCCGCCGCTTGCTTGACAGCCACGGAAAACTTTTAAGCTCGCTCAGCTACCAAAGTGTGCTGGCGCGCGGCTATGCGCTGGTCCGCGACGTCAACGGCCAGACCATCCGCCTCGCGCGTTCTGTACAACCTGGTTCAGCGCTTTCCATTGAATTCAGCGACGGCGCCGTGCTCACTGAGGCTAAATCTGGCGGCTCAGGCCCGGCAAGCCCGGCGGACCCAAGCAAACAGGCCGTCAAGGCCGACCCCAAAACTGTCCGGGTCCGTGGATCACCGAAAGGTGGCAGCCAGGGCTCACTTTTCTGAGCAAACACGCCGGGCGTAAACGCTGGTCTTGACGGCGGCGCTGGGATTGGCGATTTGGAGGTGCGGACACTCACCGCGTAAGGCTCGCTGAGGCTGTAAGGACAAGTATGAACCGGATCGAGAAATTCTTTGGCATCAAGAACGAGGCCAAGATCCGTTTTCTCGATGGCGAGTTCGAGGTTGTGCGCCCTGGTGAATTCGTGCGCTGTGCCGTGACGGGCGCGCCGGTTGCGCTCACCGATCTCAAATACTGGAGCGTGGATGCGCAAGAGGCCTATGCCTCGGCGGAGGTCTCGTTGCAGCGCTATCTGGAATTGCGCCAGCGCACGGACGGCTGATCATCGGCGCTTTTTATCGAGCGCCGTTTTCACGAGGCTCTCAAGTTTGGCGCGCTCCGGGGCTGCGAAGACCGTAGTAATTTGCAAAGTCCGGACCAGCGCCCGCAACTCGTTGACCGAGCCCTGTTGTGGCCCGCTTAAGCGAACAGAATCTTTCTCCGTCGTGATCAGCTGCGCGCCTTGCCCACGCGCGGTGGCGAGCAAGTCTGCCGCCTCTGCTTGCGACAGCGGCTGATGATCTGGATAAGCGCGCCGTGCAACAATCGTCGCGCCAAGGTTTTCAAGAAGTCCAAAAAAGCGATCCGGATTAGCAATGCCAGCAAAGGCTACAACACTGCGATCCTTGAGCCATGCTGTGTCGCCAGCAGGCTCAGTTGTGGCTTTGAGTATTGGCAGATCTGGCAGGCCTGCCGGTGTTTGATCCGAGCCAGGGCGGCTGTTCAAGATGATGACGTCGGCCAGCCCCGCTTGAAATTCCATAGGCGCTCTCAGCGGCCCGGCCGGGATAACCTTGCCATTGCCAAGTCCACGCCCGGCATCAATGACAGCCAATCGCAAATCCTTATGCAGCTGAGGGTTCTGCAGTCCATCATCCATGATGATCACAGTGTTGGCGGGGGCGTGACGTTCAATAAACTCAGCCCCGTGCTGGCGATTGCGGGAAATGACAGTCGGCCCACGCTGCGCCAGCAGCAATGGCTCATCGCCAACTTCAGCTGCGCAATGCTTTTGGGGATTAACCTTCTCTTGGCCATCGAGCCGCCCGCCAAAGCCGCGCGATAAAAACCAAGGGGTACGGCCAGCCGCCGTTACGATTTCCGCTATGGCCATCGCCAGCGGTGTTTTGCCCGTGCCGCCAGCGGTGAAATTGCCAACGCAAATGACCGGCAAGCGAGATCTGTACGGCGTGACGAGATTAAATCTCGATTTTGCTATCGTTCCATAAAGCCAGCTGGCAGGACGCAACGTCCGCGCCTGCCATCCTGCTTGGCCTTGATACCACCAGCCCGGTTCTTTATGCGGCACGCTTTGATCCCCCAGGGCCGCCAAGATAGGGTTTCAGCGCGGTCAGTGTTTTTTGAAGAGCACCGGATTGACCAGCAAGTGCTAATTCCGCGCCGCGCCGCATACTCTCGGCTCGTTTGGGCTCAAGCAGCAGAAGTTTGACCGCCGCAGCAATTTCACCGGCCGTCGTCACCTCGCGCGCGCCATCTTCTTCAAACAGCGCCTCATAGGCATCGCGGAAATTATGACGGTTGGGACCAGTGAGAACAGCCGCGCCGTGACGCACCGCTTCAATGGGGTTTTGCCCGCCGCGTTCAACCAATGAGCCGCCAATCAGCGCAATGGGGCAGAGCGCGTAGAATGTTCCGAGCTCTCCAATGGTATCGGCGATATAGATGTCCACGTCTGGCGTTGGTTCAACGGCTAGGCTTCGGCGTGCAACCTTCAAGCCGTTGCGCGTCAACACGTCGGCAAGCTCAAAGCCGCGTTCTGGATGGCGCGGCACGATGATTGTCAATATTTTTGGAATATCTCGCGCGAGCAGCTTATGCGCGTCCGCTATTATTGCTTCTTCGCCCGGATGTGTGCTGGCCGCCACATAGCGCGGGCGACCGGCAAGCGCCATCTCAAGGCGTGCGAGTTCTTTGCTGTCAACAGGCTGCGGCGGCGCATCAACTTTGAGATTTCCGGCGGAAATGGCCTTTTGCACGCCAAGGGCGCGGAGCGTGCGGGCAATTTTTTCGTTTTGCGCGAGTGCGATGTTAAATCGCGAGAATAACGGCCGGGCGGACCCTGTGAGGCGGCGCCAGCGCTTCATGGAGCGTGGTGACATCCGGGCATTTATCAAGGCCAGCGGAACGTTTCGCGCCGATGTTTCAAGAATGAGATTGGGCCAAATCTCAGACTCGGTAAAAATCGCCAGATCCGGTTTCCAGTGATCGAGAAACCGCCGCGCGTAGCTGACAACATCGAGAGGAACATATTGATGCACGGCACGCTCTGGCAGGCGTGCGCTCGCCAGCGCCGCCGACGTTGTGGTGCCGGTCGTCAGCAGCACATTCAAAGATGGATCGTCCTTCAGAATTTCATCGATCAGCGGCAAGGCTGCGTTCGTTTCCCCGACGCTCGCAGCGTGCACCCAAACCAGACGCCCTTGTGGCCGGACCTTGGATGAAATGCCAAGCCGTTCGTCGCGGCGCGTGGGATCTTCTTTGCCTTGCCGCGCTCTCAAGCCCAACAGCAGAGGCGCGGCCGGCCGCAAGGCAGATAACAGCGCTCGATAGGATTTGATTGCCACGCCAGGCGCAGCAGGTGGGCCAGGCGGCAGCATATCCAGCGGTGTCGCGCGGCTGAGATCAGCACCTGCCAATTCATAGGCGCGTTGGGTTGCGCGATTGAGATCGGTTTCGACTTTGAGCCGGAGCGTCTCAAGTGTGGCCGCATCAGCGTCGCGTGGCACGTGAATTGGTTCGCCGCAAACAAATGCCAAATTTTTGCTCGGTAAATTGACGGTGATACGGCTCCAGGTGTCGAAGGATTTGAAATTGGTGGTGGCGCACGCAATCGGAATAATTGGGCATCCCGCCATCCGCGCAACGGTCACGATGCCAAGACCCGCGACACGCGCGGGGCCAGGCGGCACGTCGGCGGTCATCACCATAAAGGTTTTTTGTTTGAGTGCCGTCACTGAGGCTCGCAGCGCCGCAGCTCCGCCGCGATCTCGTTTACGCCCGCCAGCGCCAGCTCCCCGGATAAGCTCGACGCCAAAGCATTCCATAGCTTGGCCGATGACCTCTGCGTCGCCGTGACGTGCCACCATGGCATGGATGTTATAGGGGCCGGGATGCACGCCCACGATCATCATGAATTGGCCGTGCCAGCAGGCAATGATGGCGGGGTAATTTTCGCGCAGGAACTGCGGCACATCAGCGGGGTCGCTGACAATTACCGAAGTTTTTATGACGCGCCGGATCAGCCGGGCGAGCGCGCGGCCCCCCAGCCGCATCAGCATCGTCTTGGGCTTGGCCATTGTCGGCGTAATCCCCAGGGTTCCAGATTTGGATAGTGCAGGGCAGGCGAGACCCCTTGCGGCTCGTACCTATAGCGAATATCTAGCCAGTGCAAACGCGTTTCCCTATCCGGTTCTGATAAGTATTCGCCATTTGGACAGATCGCTCAATTGTCTGGCGTTTCGCCATCCTTCTCACCAGGAAAAAGACGTCTCAGCGCACCAATGGCAAATCTTTACAAACGCACAAAAAGCGGCTTGAGGACAAGGAGTGCTGAATTCCTGCATTCGGCAGTCCACAATTCTCCGCCGTGGTTGCGCTCATCGATTGGGCCTTGGCTTTGCTATGCTGAAATGCTGATCCTGGATCACGGTATCGTTCGCATCCTCTACAACAATCGTCACAGGCTGTCCGATAATGCGTGGCGGTCCGCCCAGCCCGCGCCCCATCACATTCGTTATGCTGCCGCGCGGGGTGTCAAGACGGTTGTCAACCTGCGGGGTGATCAATCGTTTGGAACGCATTGGCTTGAGGACCTGGCTTGCAAGCGCAATGGCGTCAAGCTGGTGAATCTCAGATTGCGTTCGCGCGCCGCGCCCTCGCGGGAGGAACTGAGAGCCGTAAAAGCCCTTTTCGAAAGCATCGAATATCCGGTTCTCATTCACTGCAAATCAGGCGCAGATCGCGCGGGTCTAATGAGTGTGCTCTACCGTTTTATACATGAGGGCGTGCCGCTTGATGAAGCCAAGAAGCAGCTGTCGCTGAAGTACGGCCATGTCCGGCAGGCGGATACTGGTGTGCTCGATTATTTTTTTGAATGCTACCAAGCCGACAACGCTAAAGTGCCAATCGCGTTTTGGGATTGGGTTGAGACCCGCTACCAGCCGGACAAGGTCAACGGCTCGTTCCATGCCAAAGGCTGGGCCAACCGCCTCGTCAATGGCGTGCTTGATCGGGAGTAGAGGTTTTAATTTACGAAAGCCGCGCCCGCAGGCGAACCCGCTAAGCGCGCATAAGCGCCATTTCTCGACAATAACTCACTGTGAGACCCGCGCTCGGCAATGTGGCCATCTTCCATGACGCAAATGATATCGGCCTTTTGAACCGTAGAAAGTCTATGCGCAATCACCAGGGTCGTGCGGTTTTTTGTGAAGCGCGCCAGGGCTTCTTGGACCAGTTGCTCGCTTTCCGTGTCGAGTGAGCTGGTCGCTTCATCAAGCAGCAGTATTGGCGCGTCCTTGAGAATGGCGCGGGCGAGTGCGAGGCGCTGCTTTTGTCCGCCCGAAAGCCGGCCACCACGGTCGCCGATGATGGTCTTGTAGCCTTGCGGCTGGCTCATGATGAAGTCGTGGGCGGCTGCGGCTTTAGCGGCGGCGATGATCTCGGCCTCACTTGCCGTCAGCTTTCCAAGCGCAATATTGGAGGCGATTGTATCGTCGAAAAGCGTGATGTCCTGGCTCACAATCGCGATCTGGTCACGCAGCGTTGCGAGTGTGACGTCGCGGACGTTTTGCCCATCGATCAAGATTGACCCTGCGGTGACATCAAACAGCCGCGGCACCAAATTGATGATCGTCGATTTGCCAGCTCCCGACCGCCCTACCAGCGCGACCGTTTTGCCACCTGGAACCTCGAGCGTGAAATCATAGACCGCGAGTTCCTTACCGTCAGGCGCGTAAGCAAATTCTACGTTCTGGAAAGATATCGCCCCGCTCGAAATTTTGAGCGGCTGGGCACCTGGCCGGTCGATGACCTTGGGCTTTTCATCGATCAAAGCGTAGACGCTTTCAGCGGCGGCCAGCCCTTCATGAATGCGCCCTGACAAATTACCGAGCGCGCGAATGGGCTGGGCGGCCATTAGCAGGGCGGTGATAAAGCCCATAAAATCGCCAACCGAAGAAATACCGCCGCTAATGCGCAAATATGCCAGCGCCACGACACCCGCAACCGCCAAGCCGCCCAAGACTTCTAGCAAGGGGTCCAGCCGCGCCCGCGTCTGTATGGCTTTGAGACGCAAATTGTAGACCTGCTCGAAACTGGTACCGAGACGGTTGGCGGCGTAGTCCTCAAGCCGGAAGGATTTGATGAGGCGGGCGCCGGACAGTTTCTCCGTCAGCAGCGACGTCATATCGCCGAGCTCATTTTGAGTGCGTTTGGCAACCTTGCGCAGACGGTCCGAAATCAAGGCAATGGGAACGGCAGCGAGTGGATAGACGCCGAGCACGATCAACGTCATCAGCCAATCGAGGTAGAGCATGGAAATGACGAGAGCGATGACCATCAAGGTATCGCGCACCGCTGAGTTCAATGCCGACGTTACGGCCTGCTGGATAAATCCGATATCGTTGGTCAATTTCGAGACCAGCCGTCCGGGCGTATCTCGTGAGAGGCGCGCGAAGTCAGCGGCCACGAGATGGGCGAAGGCAACTTTTTGCAGGTCGGTTGTTAAACGCAGCACAAAGCGGTTGGTGGCGACGGATTGAAAATATAAAAACACGCTGCGCGCCAACGTGATCCCGATGATGGCGCCTAACACCCAAGGTAGAGCCGCCTTGTCGTTCTTCATCAAGGTATCGAACGAGAGCTTGATGACAGTTGGATAGCCGCCAGTGGCTGCAGCAAGAAACGCAGTCAAGACAAATGTGATCACGAGTTCGCGCTTGCGTGGCCAAACCCAGTCATTCATGAAGCGGTTGAGGAGCAGGCGCGACTCCGCGTCGAGCCGGAGCTTCGGCCGCTTGGACTTGGTCAGCTCCTTCGGCGCGTTGCTCACTGTTGCGTTTCAATCTCTAAAGGTGCGCCGTGATCTTGAGGTTCAAGCAAACGGTGCAGATGAACGATGAAATAGCGCATCAACGCATTATCGACGGTGCGTTGCGCCGCGCTCTTCCAGGCTGCGTGCGCCGCGTCGTAACTAGGATAAATGCCGACAATATCGAGGGCGGAGGGATCGCGGAATTCCGTGCCGTCGAGCACTTTAAGTTCGCCTCCGAACACAAGGTGCAGGAGCGTGCGCTGGGGCTTTGACATGGCTGTCTTCTATCTCATCTCATCTCTATGTACCGGCGAAGTGGAACGGCAGCGCCCACAACTGACATATCTGCTTTCGCGGCATAAGAGGAAGCTTGGCCTTTGCGGCACCTTGTCCTGGATTGAAACATAGAGACGGCATAATATTTACCCTGTCCTTTAAGCGGAACGGAAGACAATTTCGCTAGAGTTTAACAATGGCTGGAAGATAATCAGCTGCTCGTAAAGTCAACAGCAGGCAAGGCAGCGGCGCGGGTGGGCTACTCCCCGCGCCGCGCTTTTTTGTGCGTTCCGCCGGTCAATTTAGCTGAGGCCTGCAAACCAAGACAGCGCCATAT
>JAYTQI010000193.1:0-4432 GCA_043746825.1 Hyphomicrobium sp.
CATCGGCACCTCTTCAGCAACGTTATGCCAACCAATTGATCCAGAAATTCGAAGTCTTGCAAGATCACGCCTTACTTCTGGGCCGCAAGTCAGCAATTGAAAGGATCGCATCCTTTCTGTTATCGCTTCCCCACCAGGCCAAAGCAGGGGCCAGCGTTGCCGGTCACTCAGGATCACAGGCGTTTTGCCGGACGCGCATGAACCAGCGCGAAATTGGCGATTATCTTGGTCTCAAGGTTGAGACGATCAGCCGGAATCTCGCCATTTTGAAACGTCAAATGATCATCGCCAAGGGTAAACGCGGCCAGTTCGAGCTGCTCGACCTTGCTGCACTGCGGCGCTTAGCTGGCCCGCCCGCTGGCCTTTTCGCTTGATTGTCAGGTTTTCTCCTTGCTGACGAGGCTAACGCAGTGATCAGCAGGGATGCGGAGATACCAATTGCCGCTGAACCGCAGATTTGATACCGCAAGCCAGAATGGCCTGGTGTTAGAGCCTATGTTAGGCGGGTCGCACGCGGGCATCAAATGGTAAGTGGAACGGGCGACGCGGGCTGATCAGCAATACAGCCGCGCAGTAGCCCTTTGATAGCGGTACGGCTGGCGTGATGCGTGGCGCAAGGCATACTGAACTCAGACAGGCGACCGCAGCTATTCTTTTAGAAACTGACACGCTTGTCCAAATCTAGATTCTTCGAGTCGCTGGCCCACTGCAGCGATTGGCTGTCACAAGATCTTGCAGCGCTGTCACTTGAGCCGCGATGCGAAAATTTCGGTGTGTTGGCTCCATCACCCGTTATTTGCGCCGCCAATCAGCTGGGCGTAAAACACCGTTTGTTAGCTCCATAAAGTTTGACGGCATTTGCAATTGGAAAACCAAATACTTTGCATCCATGGCGCTGGCTTCTTCGTTTACCGGCATAGCAAGAACAGCAGTTTGGATACAAATGCCGGAAAGCGTGCATATTGTCTGGTTCAAGCGCGATCTGCGCGTTCACGATCACCGTCCGCTCGCGGCGGCGGCTCTGCGCGGCCCAGTTTTACCGCTCTATATTGTCGAACCGGGGCTATGGCGTGAGCCGGATGCGGCGGCGCGGCATTGGCACTTCATCCGGAATGCCTTAGCGAATTGTCAAACGATCTTGGCCGCCTTGGCCAGCCCCTGATTGTCCGAACCGGTGAGGCGGTCGAGGTGCTTGAGGATGTCCGGCGCACGCAAGGAGTCGCGGCGCTCTGGTCGCACGAGGAAACCGGCAACGGCTGGACATATCGCCGGGATATACAAGTTGCGACCTGGGCCCGCGCGCACGGTGTAGCGTGGCATGAAATTCCCCAATCCGGCGTGCAGCGGAGGCTTCAAAACCGTAACGGCTGGGCCCTGGCCTGGGACCGGCGAATGGCGGAGCCGGTCATCGGCCCACCTAAGGCGCTGACGCTGGTTTCGGACATCACGTCAGCCGCTCTTCCGTCATCCCGCGATCTGCAAATTGAAGACTGCCGGTTCCTTGAACGACAGGCCGGTGGCCGCCGCACTGGACTGACATTGCTGGAATCGTTTCTTGGCGGACGCGGCCAGAACTATCGCCGTGAGATGTCGAACCCGCTGAGTGGCGCTTCTGGGTGCTCGCGGCTATCGCCGCATCTCGCCTGGGGGACAGTCTCCATGCGTGAAACCGTACAGCTCACCTGGGTCCAGATGCGTGCGCTTAAAGGTGACACGACGGCGGACGCACGCGCACTCCGGGCCTCTCTTGTGTCATTTTCTGGCCGGCTCCACTGGCATTGCCATTTCGTGCAAAAACTCGAGAGTGAGCCTCAAATAGAGTTTCGCGAACTCCATGCCGCTTTGCGTGGGCTCCGGCCCGAAGGATCAGATCCGGCTCTGTTCCATGCTTGGGCAAACGGGCAGACGGGATACCCATTTTTTGATGCCTGTATGCGCAGTCTAACGGCGACTGGCTGGTTGAATTTTCGAATGCGCGCCATGGTGATGTCGTTTGCGAGCTATAATCTGTGGCTGCCGTGGCGTGCAACAGGGCTGCATCTCGCGCGCCAATTTACCGACTACGAGCCCGGCATTCATTGGCCCCAGACGCAGATGCAATCTGGTACAACGGGCATCAACACAATCCGAATCTACTCTGTCGTCAAGCAAGGACATGACCAAGATGCCACTGGCGCGTTTGTGCGCCGCTGGGTCCCTGAGCTGGACGGCATTCCAGATGAACACCTGCAAGAACCATGGAATTTTCCAGGGTCCCCGCTGATTCTCGGCAAAACCTATCCCGAGCGCATCGTTGATCTAAAATCTTCGGCCGCCGCCGCCAAGGACCGGATTTACGGTGCACGGCAGGGCGCGGTCTTTCGCGTTGGGGCTATGGCTATCCTCAAGAAGCACGGCAGCCGCAAGCGCGGGACGGAGCCCAAAGCACCGGGCCCAAAGCGATCACGCAAATCTAAGCCGAACAAGGTGGTCGGACAAACGGAGATGGACCTATGAGCGGCAAGGTTGCCAAGCGCTTTAAGAAAACGACGTTGCCGACCAAACCATGCCTCGCCTGTGGACGCCCATTCGCATGGCGCAAGAAGTGGGCGCGTGTTTGGGATGAGGTTAGATACTGCTCTGACAAATGCCGAGGCAATCGTGGCATCAAAGCCAATGTGCCTTGAGCGAAGCGGCGCGACGGCAACGGGCGCCAACCATATGGTCTTCGGCACGTCGCCCAAGAGTTATTAAATACCAGGTCTCGCGACGAGCGCTGGGACAACCGGCTTTGTCACTATCAATTCAAGCGGCCAGCTGACTACGGTGCCGACAGCCGTGACAATCATCAACAATCTGACGTCGAATTCGACAACGGCGGCTCTGTCCGCCAATCAGAGCTTTATACGCGACGGCCGGGTCACCGCCGCCCAGACCACAGCTAACAGTTCTCAGGCTGCTGCAGGCATTGCCGATGGCAAGGCCGTGGCTGCACAAAACACAGCCAATACGGCTGTTGTGAACGTGGCAATGGCTCAAGCTAAGGCCAACACAGCCCTGCAACAGGATGGCAGTGTGACGTCGGCAGCCGATCAGAACTTGGGCAGTCACAAGCTGACCAATGTCGCAGCCCCAACGGCTGCACCGACGCCGCCAACAAGGCCTACGTCGATACCAAGGTCGGCACGATCACATCTAACTTCTCCTTGACCGGCAGCGTGCCTACTGGCGCAAGCGGCGGTGCCCCCCTCCTGGTGCCGGCGGTGCTAAGTGCACGGGCACCAATTGTATCGCAGCGGGCGACGGCGCCTCGGCAGAAGGTAACAACACAACCGCGCTTGGCTCTAAATCCAACGCCAAATTCGACGGCTCGACGGCTATTGGTTATGGCGCTCAGGCAACGGCTTACGCGACGACGGCTGTTGGCGCGTTCGTTGCCGCCACCGGCAACAACAGTGTCACGCTTTGCACCAACTCATCGACGGCTGGTGAAAACGCCGTCGCGGTTGGTGAAAGCGCGCACGCCGATCAAGCTAACTCGATTGCCATCGGCCGGGGCGTTTCAACGACCCGCGCCAATCAGGTGGCTTTCAGGAGCTGCATCGAACACATACACCCTTGCGGGTTTGCCTTCAGCCGCCAGCACCGCCGCTCAGTTGGGACCGACCAAGTACGTGACAACTGACGCTCATGGCAATTTTGCGGCGTCTGAATATGGCACCGCCGATATCAAAAAGTCATTTAAGAAGATCGATGAAAACACTCAGGGTATAGCCATTGCCATTGCCATTGCCATAGCCTTGGCTGGGATTACGGTCTCAAGCTCGAAGACCTTTGCGCTGGCCGCCAACATCGGTTTCTATGATGATAAACAAGCTTTCGCGGCCCAAGGCGCATTCCGCACCGCCCCCAACTGGACAGTAAGCGGCGGCGTTGGTTTCGGTATGAGTGACTCAAGCGAAGCCGGCGGCCGTGTTGGCATCATGACCGAGTGGTGATTGAAATTGGGTCTAAATACAGCCTCATGGTAAGGCGGGCCATGTGCCCGCCTTATGTTTGCGGGTTCAAGTTTGGGAGTATTGAGCGTGAGATTTTCTTTGGTTCTGCGCTTTGCACTGTTTGTGCTGCGGCCTAGCCTCGCAATCACCGCCGCAGCGCGCCAGCGCGTGCACTAGCCGTCAGCACCCCTAGAAGCGCTGCCCCAGGCAGTGCAAGCCCCGGCTAAAGTCGCTCCAGCTACGCCTGCGGTGGCCATCACGGGCCCAGCCCTGGCGGTCCCAAGTCCGCAAGCGCTTATTGTTATGATCCGCTCGGCGATTCTTGCGCTGCATAATGCGAATTTGAGCGGAAATTTTACCGTGATGCATGATCTCGCCTCTCAAGCCTTTCAAAAAGCCAATAGCCCGGCGTTGCTAGGTGAAGTTTTCGCGCCATTGCGTGCGCAACGGCTGGA
>JAYTQI010000194.1:0-10258 GCA_043746825.1 Hyphomicrobium sp.
CTGGTCTTGGCCGGCCTGTGCGCTATGATCGTCTGTTGGCTCATCAAGCTTGATCGTGAGCGAACCCTTGACCACGTCGCCGTCGCCATCCGTCACGCTATAGCTCAGCGTGAACGCAATGTGCGCGGCATCGTCATCTCCGTCATCATGACCGCCTTTGTGTACGCCCTCACTTGAAGAACTGGAATTGCTGCCGTCATTGCCGTGGCCACTGTCATCATGGATGCTGGCTAGCTGCGTCAGCGTGTACGCGCCGGTCACTGGATCGGTCAGATCTATTTTTAAGATCTCAACGCCGTCCTGCCGGACGATGATGTGATCGCCAGAACCTGTTTGGGTAAATCCGCCATTTGCTGGCAGCGTCACGGAACAGAGTGCGATGTGCCCAGCCTGATCAGCACCGTAACTATGGGTCAGCGTGCCGTAAAATATCGAGCCGCTGGAACCGTCATTACCGTCGCTGCTATCATTCGAGCTGCTTTGCAACTGAGCGGAATTATCTCCGCTGCCACCAGAATGATCTTGATGTTCACTATTGTCATCGGCCGCAACCAGCACCACGCAGGCATTACCCGCTGTGGGCGCATCATCCTTGAATGTAAATGCGCCGCCAATATCTGCGGTTTGGGCAGCCTGATCGCCGTCGCCATCTATGATGGTTGCGGTCAGCGTCACGAGATGAGCGCTGGCAAGACCCACAGAGTCGTCAGGATTGCTCGCGTCCGGGTGCTGCAAAGCGCGCACTTGATCCAACGAGACGTTGCCTGCGCCATCGACCGTGACCTTGAAGACCAGCAAATTTCCAACCGATGTGCGGCCTTCAACAACGCCACCATTGAGGAAAAGCACAACGGCTTCGCTGGTGAGCGTATCAATTAAGCCAGTGGCACCGTCGTTGATGCCAAGCTGATAAGCGATAGATCCTGGGCCATCAGCGCCATAGGCGGACGTAAATAGGCCGGCGAACGATGCGCTGGCATTAACGGCCAAATCACTTTCATCGGCCGTCAGTGCGGGCTGCACGGATTCCGTCACCTGAATCGAGGGCACATCATCGACAATCTTAACCGTCAAAACGGCGTCGGCCAGCGAGCCATCTCTATCAGTGAGGTGAAGCGCAATCGTATCGATAACAGAATTATGGCCGTTGTTGCCGGGGCCGTGCGCCACCGTGTTGTCGATGAGCATGTACGTGTAGCTGACAACGCCGGTCGATAAATTGATGGCGGTGATTTTCAGTGTGCCAAAGGGCGTCACAATCGCCGTATTGAGGTTGGTGATCACGCCATGATTGATGATCAGTGTTCCGCCAATGCTCAAATTGCCAATGCCGTCCGGAGCAGAGATTGTGAACGAGCCCGATGGTGACAGCGCCGCAGCGTTGGGCGATGAGCCATCTGTTTCGCCTAGACCGCGCGTCGCCGAAAGATGACTCTCGAAAACCGTCTGATCTGGCCCTTCGATCTGCAAGCCGCCGATCTTGACACCATCGTTCGTGCCAAACACTGAAATCTTGAGTGTCGAGCTGGCCAGATGAGTGCCGTCTGAGATCTTGTAATTGAAGCTCTCAACGAGCGGTACATCCCCCGCCGTCAAGTGTTGTACAAGCGCATAGGCCGCTGGTTTTTCGGCTTGAGTGTAGAGGGTGTAGGTGTACGTACCGTTGGCCGCGAGCACGAGCTTGCCATAGATACCGGTGATGGCGCCTGGGTTTTTGACCGTTAAGACCGGGCTGTCGGGGTCGGTATCGGCGTGGTCGCCGAAGGCGCCTTTAGGGGCACCGCCATGAGTGATGGATTTCAGGACATTGCCGGTGGCGGCAAGGTTTGTATCTTCCTTGACCCAATTGGTATCAGCTCTGGCGGTGGGCGGCGCTGCTACAGCAACCGGAGGCGGCATGGAGCAATTGGGATCGTAAATCTTACCCCCAAATACAATGCGCTCGACGTCTGATGAAACGAAATCGCTGCCGTCGGCCCGGCTGCCCTTGATGTGGGTGATCTGCAAACCACCCGCGATTTTGTCGATTTGATAATTCGAACAGGCTTCGCTGAAATAGACCGTGTCGAATCCGGTGCCGCCATAGATCGTATCGTTGCCGCCGCCGCCGTAGATTTTATCGTCGCCGCAGAAGCCAAATATCTGCTCGCTCGCAGCCGTGCCGAAGATCGTGTCGTTGCCATTGAGGCCTAGGATTTTTGTAACTTTGAGAACCATAACGCGACCCAACTCAAAACACTTTGCGAACTCTGTTCGCGGAACTCAATTGCAATGCAAACGGAGGGCCAAAGGGACACAGGCTCAAGTCTGAAAACCAAAGTTCACGATGCGTAAGCCGCGCTGGCTTCCTCAATTTTAAAAGTAACTTGAAAGCGGATGTCCGGCATCGGACTTAGGTCCGGGCGGCAGTCCCGTCCGGAAGCCCTCGTCAACGGCCAGCCGGAAGAGTTCGACATCAGATTGTCAGTGGACGGCAACGCGGCGCTCCTAGGCCCGGTTCGCGTTACTGCCACTCCCCGAGACGTGTTGTATATTCCTCTTTAAGTTGTATGTAGACGACACGAGTCCGCCTAGGTTGTGCCACACGACTCGGCGACACTCCTTTTCATGACGAACACAGTCCTGCTTAGCCCCCAGAATTTCCGATTGTCCGACCGTCTTGGGCGCGCTTGTTTTCTGACAGGCGCGCTTCTTTTTATGCACCCGGGCAACACGCGAGCTGCCCCGCCCGCAGGCGCAGAAATGGCTGGACCAGCACTTGTCATCGATGGCGACACCCTTGAAATCGCAGGCCAGCGCATTCGTTTAGAGGGCATCGACGCCCCTGAATCCGCTCAAACCTGCCAAACTGCAGACACTAAGGTTTATCCCTGCGGGAGCCAATCAACACGCGCGCTCAGCCAGATCATCGGCCATGAAACCATTGCCTGTGAAAGCCTTGGCACCGATAAATATGGCCGGATGCTTGGGATTTGCTTCTTGGATGGCGAAGATATCAATCGTTATATGGTTGAGAGCGGTAATGCTTGGGCCTTTGTCAAGTATTCGCAAAGGTATGTCTGGGAAGAATTCAAAGCCCGCACGGCCAAAGTTGGCATTTGGCAGGGCCCGGCCCAACCAGCCTGGGAGTTCCGACATTCGGGTTGGCAACTCGCTGAGGCCTCAGCGCCGCAAGGCTGCGCTATCAAGGGCAACGTTTCCAGGAATGGCCGGATCTACCACCTGCCCTGGCAGCCCTGGTATGGCAACGTCAAGATTGATGAAACGCGCGGCGAACGCTGGTTCTGCTCAGAGGCCGAAGCGCGTGACGCTGGCTGGCGGCCCGCTGCGGCGAACTGACATCCACAAAGACTTGACTGATCGGTCAAGTTTTTCTTGACATTTTTGGTCTCTCAGAGCGATGTTGGTATATTGAATCATCACAAATGCCGCCATTATTAGAGGATCGGGCACACTCATGCGCTTGGCTCACGGATCGTTGAAAATCGCAACTCTCGCCGCGGCCTTTGCCGCCTTATCTAACGCTCCAGCCTTCGCAGGCGGCGCCTGGGATGAAATCAAAGGCAGTGTTTATGGCAAACGCGCCGTTGAAGATGGCCACGGCATCGTTACCTTGAGCGCCCCCTATCGACCGGAAGACATGCGCGCTGTGCCGCTTGGCATCGACGCCGCCCTCACCGATGGCCGCACCATTAAAACCGTCAGCTTCATTATCGACGAAAACCCAACACCCGTTGTTGCCGTGTTCCATATGGGCGGCGTGCGCGAGCAGGTCTCTCTCAAAGTCAACTTCCGCGTCGACCGCCAGTCGGATGTGCGCGCTGTTGTCGAAACCAGTGACGGCAAGCTCTACATGGTCTCGCAGCTCGTGAAGTTCGCAGGCGGCCAGTCATCGTGCTCGGCCCCGCCAACTGGCGATCCAGCTGAAATTCTGGCCAACATGGGCAAGATGAAATTCGAGTCAGTGGCCTCGGTGCAGGCGGCTGGCAATGTGCTGACGCGCGGCCGTCTCAACCTCAGCCATCCTAGCCACACCGGCATGGCGCTCGATCAGCAGACGCTGCTCTACACGCCGGTCAAGATGGTTGAAGAAATCGCTGTCCGTCAGGGTGACGAGCAAGTCTTTACCGCCGAGGGTTCGATTGCCCTGTCGCAAAACCCGCAGATCGAATTCGACATGAAGCGCAATGGCGCCAACGATTTGCAAGTGACCGCCAAAGATAGCGACGGTGCCACCTGGTCCAGTAAATTCCCGGTCGGCCCGCAGAGCTAATATCTGCCTTGCTCATCAGCCAGCCTCGTATGAAAACGGCCCGTTTGCGTGCGGGCCGTTTTTTTATTGGATGACTTAGTGACCCTTAGCGCGAATAGCGCTCATACCGCCAGTGCCGGCTTTCATGCCGGGGGCGGTAGTCTTCCCGGCGCTCTTTCTCTTCCGAGTAGGCGTTTGACCGCGTTATCAGCGGTGTAATATTGCGCACAGCCACACGGCGGTTGGAGCGCTCTGGGCCAGACGTCTCAATCTTCAGGTATTGCTCGCCATAGCCCTGCGTAGTCAGGTTTTCAGGCGGCACATTGAACTCGCGTGTCAGCACTTCTGCAACCGACTCTGCACGCCGGTCCGACAGCGTGAGATTGTCTTCCTGAGTGCCGACGGCATCGGTGTAGCCCTCAATCAAGAAGACTTCGTTTGAGTTGCGCTCAATGACGCGGAGCATCGCCCGCGCCATCCGCTCAAGCGTGCGGAATTCCGCAGAGTCAACATCCCACGAGCCCGACTCGAAGTTGATATCATCGAGATCAACACTGCGCATGTGCTGGCGCAGGTTATGGGTGGCGCGCACTTCATCAAGTGTATACCAGCGCTGCAAGCGGGCCACTGGCGGCGCGCTCAAGGTTTCATACAGCTCGTCGTCGCTCGCGCCATCATAGCGCACGTTGTAGCGCTCCGGCGTCAGCTCGTGCCGCGGCTCATGAATTTCGGTGAGCTCGTGCAACAGTACCGCTCCCGCAACGACGCCGAGGCCTATGCCCGCGCCAATCGCGAGATTGCGCCCGAACCGGTTGCGGCTGCGCCTGGGCTGGTTTTCGATGAGCGTCACTTCACTGCCATCAGCGCCCTTGCGATAACGGCGCAAGAGACCACCGTTAGGATCGGTGACATTCACAATCTGCGTATTATTGGTGCTGTTGATGATCGTGACGTTGTTGCCATTGGGCTGTTGATTGACAACTGCAGTGGTTGTCGAGCGCGCCAATCGCTGACTTTCGTCGTGCTGAATAACAGCCTTGCTACCCTGTTTCACAATTGTGCGGCCATCTGGCTCTTTGATCACGGTCTGCTGCGCGCCGGGGCGGCCAGGACGGCCGGTTTGAACCGTAGTCGTGGTGCGCGCATCTTTGAGATCTTGCAATTTCGCAGTGGAGGGTGTGGTGGCCACGGGTGCGTTAGCTGGCGGCGCTGCCGGGTTGCCGGGTACTGGCTTGAGATTTCCAAAAGAATTGCCCTGACCTGTCCCTCCAAAAGAGTTGCCTTGTGTTGGGGCGACCGTGGTGGGGGCAGCCGCAGCTGGGGTAGGCGTTGCCGCTGCCGGAGCTGCTGCGGCGGCGGCTGGAGCAGCGGCTGGAGCGGCAGCTGGGGCTGCAGGTTTTGCTGGTACGGGCGCACCCGCGTTTCCACCTGCTGGTGGCTTCAACCCTGGCCGGCGCAGATTCTTATTTTGCTGGCCCGGCACCACATCGGTCGGCGCAGCAGCGGCATTCGGAGATGCAGCCACTGGCGCACCCGGTGATGGCGTGGCAGCAGCCTTAGCCGGAGCCGCCACTGGAGGCGCAGCAACTGGTGGCGCTGCTACAGCCTTGGGAGGTACGGCCGCTGGCGCCGGAGGCGGTGTCGCAGCAGCCTTCGGCGGCGATGGCGGTGCAGGCGGAGGTGGTGGCGGCGCGGTCACGGACTTGGGTGGTGCTGGTGGTGCCGGTGGCGCGACGGTCGCTTTCGGGGGCGCTGGCGGCGGAGGCGGTGCCGTCACGGGTTTTGGTGGTGCCGGCTGTTGCGGCGGTGCCGGCGCGGCTTGGCCGGGTGCTGCTGGCGGGCGCGCACCACCCGGATGGGCTTTCTTCCAGGCTTCTGCCTTTTCGCGGATGATCTTTTGCTCGGGTGTTTCATTGGCAGGAGCAGCTGGTGGCTGGCTGGCAGGATCAAGCGCGTATGCGTGCGGAACTTGCAACATCAAGCCCACGAAGGCGGCTGAGCAATACAGTAAAAAAATGAATGCCGAATTAGTTTTGCGTGGGGGAGTCATCTTGACCTCGCCGTCTTGTATTGATTTACCCTGCCAGATTGGCCTCGCTGGTCCACCTCGGGTGTGGTGACGTCAACGAACACAACGGCCATATTCGAATCAGACTTTGAACCGGAAGTCCGGCCTCTTTGCGGCGGAATTACAACGCCGGGTGAATACGCAGGGACACAGTTGGGAACCAGCCAGCCCCGATAGTGCGCCAAAGTCCCTAGAAGCGGCACTGATATGCCCACATCAAAACAAAACCGGCCCACTTTGTCCTGATATTCCCGCGTCTTCGAGCGGGGCGCTAAAAAAAACGGGAGTTTGAGCGGCCCTAAACGCCAGCCAACAACTGGCATTTCAATGCCACTGGTTGTGGCCGCAATTTGCAAAATGATGTGAAATGGCCCGAATGTCTCAGCGACCAAGCTGCCACCTAGTGAGCGCAACACCGACGAAAACTGCGATCCCGCAAAATTGCGCGTCCAATTCTCAATGCCGCCTTTGCGGTCAACAGTCACTGTCACGGGAACATCGCGCCCGCCGGGCGGAAATCCGAATAACTTGGCGATGAGCCGCGCGAGCAAGCCCGCGCCAGCATCGATGTCGGCGCGCCCACTCCAAACCGGATAAGCGGCGGGATCGTGAAAGGCGCGCACCGCTGGCGCGACATGAGCGTAGGACGCGGTGCCGCAGGCTTGCTCAAACAGGCCGTTCTCGCGGGCCACCACCACCGTCCGCGACGTTTGAAGCGCGAGCGGCGACATTTCAGCTTCTAGATCCGCTAACGGCAACACGCTGCATGCGGGCTTAGCGCCGGGTATCATTTGGTGCGCCAAAAGTGCGCGCGTCAGTGCCAGTGCGGGGAGAATTGGAACATGCAGGCCCTCGCCTTTTTCCGAGAGCAGCGACCAGCGCGCGAATGTCTGCCGTCCCTCGCTGTTAAGTCCCGTTACCTCGACGGTCATGCCGCCTTTGTCGCTAGCGCCGAGCCCGGTGAGTCTGCGGGCTTTCGAGAGCCACGGCGAAAAAGGGGAAAGATTTCGTAGGATGCCACGCCTGCGCAGGCTGGAAAGGATCGCTAAGCCAAACTGTTCAAGACGCGATTCAAGGCCTGCAAAAAAAGCGACGCGTGAGGTGACGCCAAAACGCTCTGACAATATCTGATCATCTGCGGTCTCAGCGGATGAAATGAAACGGGATCCAAGCCCCGGAACGCGCTTTCGGACTGGCCAGCTCCAACCGATATCCGTTTGCTTCAACCCTTCACGCCAAACGGCAATGGGTTGTCCGGCGTAACTCAGCAGCGCTTCGACCACAGCCGGGCCAACCTTGACGCCGCCGCCTGGAAAGATTGCGATATCGGCGGTGTCCACACGCTGCCAGCCCTGGGTGAGATCTTCGACCGCCGCAAACGACAGGGCTGGCGTCGAGCTGGCCCCAGCGTGAGCGCTGACACCTTGCGTTTTCGCCAAGCCATCAAGGGCGTCCGCAAAACCAAGAATGTAATGCCGTGCATCCGCGATATCGATCCAATGCGCCCCGGCTTGAAGACTTGCGCGAGCGAGGTCGTATCCAGCGCTTTGAAATGGTCCTGAGGTATCAATCACCAGCCAGGGTATGAGGTCAGTAATTTTTTCTGCACTTGCCGCGTCGCGATCAAAAGCCTGCGCCTTGATCGAGGCCCTCGGATAGGCAGCACTCAAGAGGCGCACCAAGACTTCAGCTTTTTCAACTGTGCGCGAGGTGAGAATAAGCTCAACACCGTCAAGCTTCGCTAAATGACCGGCCAACCGCTTGCCAAAAAATCCGGTCGCGCCAATGAGAAGAATGCGGCGGCTCATGGCATCTCCTCTGCATAAAGCGCTTCTTGACGAACCAGTGTGCCAAAAACGGTATGCGTCAGATCGAGCGTGAACAAAAACGCCGTGGGCGATGTCTCCCTGTGCGTGACGGTGATATCGCCCGGCGTCAGCCAACGCGGGATCTTGAACTGCTTGCGCCCGGCTTCAAAGAAATAGTGCGCGCTGCGAAACACCAGCGCACCCCCTTCAACCGAAATTTTCAGCGCCATGCCAATGCCGCGGCCAATGTATTCTTCCAATCCCGTCGGGCCGCTGAAGCGTTTCACGGAATGAATGACCTGCGGAAAACCATGGGCGCGGCCATAGATGCGCGTCCAGATTTGTCCGCCCGAGCGTTTGTCCTCCGTCACAGTCACAGCAGTTGGGGTATTTGTGTCGCGAAAAATTGGCAGCGGCGCGCCGATGAGACGGAAGATTTGCGCCAACACAAACCCCAGCACGCTAAAACGCATAACGGTCACGCGGCCGGTGTAGACAACCGTTGCGCCGTCTTGAAGCCGCTTTGAAAAGCGCTTCTGCACAGCGAACGGCAAGGCGGCCCAAACCTCTCTTGTGAGCAGGGCGCGAAATCGCAAGTCGACGAGGCTTAAATCCCCGGCATCGGGAACGCAAGATTTAGGGAGATCCTCAAGGGACTGTACGCTTGGCAATGACATGACGCAGATTTCCGTTTCAAGATTTCCCAGCAGGGAGCAGCGCCGCGACCTTGGCACCAAGTTTCAGCAACGCTTTTAGTTGGCCGCGTGGAAGGTTCAAGATCTGGCCAAACCAGCGGTCGGTGGCGAGCGTGAAATCGTACATCTCGCGGATGCGGCGCTTGGTAATAACTGGAACTTCATCGTCCCTGTTAGCTTCCTCGATGCAGGCTTTCAGCATCACAGCAACCGGATCGATTTCCCGCGCCTTGCGCCCCTCGGCAATGCGGGTGACGATGTCCCAGATGTCGCCCTCGGCTTCAAAATGGTCGCGCCGGTCGCCACGCACCGGCACGCGCTTGACCAGCCCCCATACGGTTAGCTCCTTCAACGAGTTCGAAACGTTTGAGCGGGCGATACCCAGCTGATCGGCGATATCCTCCGCCGTCATTGGAAACTCTGAGAGGTAAAGCAGGGCGTGGATCTGCGCCACCGAGCGGTTCACACCCCACTCGCCGCCCATGTCGCCCCATTTTAGAACGAAGCGCTCGACGGCGGGCCGCAGCCTTTCCGGCTCTTTTGTTAACTCTGTTATTTTCGCAATTTCTGTCATAACGGAAATATAAGATAATTGCTACCGCCTGTCAAGGGCGCTATGGCATGTTTCAGGGCTAAGATCAGCCGTTAAGCCGCACTCGAACCACAATACAATGGCGCATTTCAGCGGGCCGTGGCCGCGCCCTGCCCGGGGATCAACGGCACTAGGCGGCAACACATTGGGGGAATGAAATGACCACGAACTCGCAGGCCTGGTTAAGCGTTATTGGACTTACGCTTGATTTTTTCGGATTCTGCCTGCTGCTGCGCGAATGGTGGATCGCTTTTTTAAGCGAAAAATCTCTCATGTTTCATGAGGAGCAACTGGAGCGGCAACAAAAGCTGCGCGCCTTTGCCTCGCAAAATACATCCGACACCATGCGCCAGCATATGGCGCGCGCTGGCGAGATGCAGGACGATATGGCGATCCGGCGTGCGCGTGACGAGCGACGGGCTGCTCAAAAAGGCCGCAAACGCTGGTTTCTCGCGGCAACAGTGCTGATTGTGCTGGGCTTCGTATTTCAGTTTTTCGGTGCACTGCCGCTTTAGATAACAGAAATATTTCAGCCTGCCCTTAACACGCCGGAGTTTCCCGCTAGTATCTCTCTGCATGGGGAGTGCAAGGTGGTGTTGATGCCAGTGGATGGAATTTCACAGAAAGCGTATGCGGGCGCACCCGAGGCACGGCGGCTATCCCCGGTCACGGCCGGAAAAAGTGCGCCGGTTGGCGCCTCGAAAGTTCGCTCGCCAGACAGCATACTAACATCACCCTTCCCGGGACCGGCAAAGTCTATCCCCGCCCGTTTCGCCGGGTTGCTTGCAGACGCTGTGCTGCTGACAGTTTTTGCGCCATTCTACGCAGGATGGACGGCCTATC
>JAYTQI010000195.1:0-10217 GCA_043746825.1 Hyphomicrobium sp.
CGATTTCATCCCGATTGCCGAGGAAACTGGGCTGATCGTGCCAATTGGCAACTGGGTGCTCCGGCAGGCGTGTCTCGACGGCGCAAGATGGCCTCAGCAAACCAAAGTGGCTGTCAATTTCGCTCGCTCCCAACTGAATAGTCCCGATGTTATGACAAACTTGGTTGCCACCTTGGCCGAAACCGGGTTTGGCGCTGATAGGCTTCAGATAGAAATCACGGAATCGACTGTGATGCACAAGCCCGAAAAAGTCTTTCAACTGCTCCAGGAATTTCGTGCACTCGGCGTGGAGATTGCCATGGACGACTTCGGGACTGGCCAATCGTCCTTGAGCTGCCTGAGAAACTTTCCGTTCGACAAACTGAAGATCGATCGTTCCTTCGTCAGTGATCTCACAACGAGCGTAGAGGCCCAGGCGATTCTGACGGCTATCGTCAGTCTTGCGAAAACGCTCGGGATGACCACGACAGCTGAAGGCGTGGAAACCGCCGAACAGCTCGATATCGTGCGGGCAAAAGGCTGCACAGAGATGCAGGGATACTTTTTCAGTAAGCCGAAGCCTGCCGCCGAAATTTCAGCTTACTTTCAATCAACCGCTCCGCGCTCGAGCAAAGCTGCATAGGTTTAATTTCGCACGGACTGGATTGGATAGCCATCGGGCGCGAGGAGCACATGAAATTCGCGCCGTCACGCCTGCAGATGTGATGGCCTAGCGCGCCGCCTCTATCGATACTTGCGATCCTAAAATCTTTTTATAGTGGTAAAGCTCAGCTGAAGAGATTTCTTGCAGCGGGCAGCCAGTTTGATCCGGAAATCGTCCATATGACGAACAGGTTCTCTCCAGGCTGCGGTAGGCGTCGAAACATGACGACCGGTATATTTAGCGTCGGCCAGTGACCGGCTCGTGGGTGATAAGTTTTCTGGATATTTTGGCTTTTTCTCTGGCGTCTTTGCGTCTGATTGAGTGCGAAAGTCAGCGGTGAAGCATGTGCGCCTTGACGCCGCCTGTTTCCCTTGCGGGGCATCGGTTCCAGCTGGCTCCTTCGTTGTGCAAAGACGCGAGCCCACTCCCGCCCGCTGCGGCGCGCCGTCGCGCCTAATTGGCGTGTGCGGAATTTTTCGCTTTTGCAGCAGTCATATGCTCAGGTCACACCTAAGTGTGCCCCGATTGCAGGGTTGACCCCATTGGTTAACCAAGCCCAGGTTCCAGCGCCAGCCGGGCTTAAGTCCGGTTTCAATTGGTGGCAGAGGGAGTTCTGGCGTCTTGCTGCGTCTCATCCTCACATCCGGGCACCCTGCCTCCGTACATTCAGGAGTTTGATACATGCGGATTTTGACAAAAGCGATGCTCGGCCTGGTGCCGTTGGCATGGCTTTGGGCACCAGTGGCAAGTGCTGCTCAGCTCAGCTGGAAGCAGGCCTGCACCGGCCCGGAACATGTCTGCTCAGCCAGCAAAGCGGACAGCGCCTCAAAGACTACGGCGCTCACGAAGGCGAAGTCCAAAGTTGCCAAGGCAAAGGCCAAAGCGCCGGCTGATTTTGCCTCGGATGAGGATAAGCCAGTCAAAAAAACCAAGAAGATCGCCAAGGCGAAGGCTAAGCCGCAGCACGAGGTAGCCGAGGTTAAGCCAAAGAAGAAAGTCATCGCCAAAGCCAAGGCTCAGGACGATGACGAGAATGACAAGCCCGTCAAGAAGTCTGCCTCCAAAAAGAAAGTCATCGCCAAGGCCAAGCCGCAAGATGACGACGAGGACGAGAAGCCCGTCAAGAAATCCGCCTCCAAGAAGAACAAGGGCGGCGATGACGACGGCGGCTCGGTCTACGAGACGGGCGTGGCCTCGTGGTATGGCGGTAATTTCAACGGCCGCAAAACCGCCAACGGCGAAACCTACGACATGTGGGAGATGACGGCGGCGCACAAGTCGCTGCCCTTTGGCACCCGCGTGAAAGTCACCAACACCAAGACCGGCGACAGCACGATCGTGCGCATCAATGATCGCGGCCCCTTCGTCGGCGGGCGCGTCATTGACCTCTCCAGAGCCGCTGCCAACGATATCAACATGGGCGGCCTCGCGCCCGTCAAGCTGACCATCCTTGGCAAGGGCTGACGCCTCGCTTCGCGACTAAAATTGAGACGGCGGACCCTCAAGCGGGCCCGCCGTTTTTTTTATGGCGCGTGCGAAACCGGCCCCTGCGTAATCTGCGGGCAGACAAATGTTTGTGACAGTGCATCCGTCAACGCCAATCGAATTGGTGGGCACGAAAAGCCCGCCGGTTTCATCAGCGAAACACGAGGCCCGAAAGCGCGGACGCGAGCCAAGATTAAAGCCGATGATGTGGACGGTCAGGTGATAGGCGTTGGCGACGCGCGGGCAACCTCGCAAGGGTCGCATCCGCAGTTTTCATCGCCGTCGGTTAGCACCACAATCACCGCCGGGCGATGGCGGCAATCGAGGGCTTCGGCGGCGGCCTCGACGGCGGAGGACAGCGGCGTTTATGCCTCCGTAGTGATAGCGTCGATCTCGGCCAGGATCGCCTCAGCCGCATTAGGTTGCGGCGCGATCTTGAGGGAAATGTTGATGCACTGGTCAGCAGGGCCTGGTCCGCAGGTCATAAGACCCAAATTGCGGCTCTTGGCGGCGGCGGTGTTGGCGGCTTCGAAATTTTCGCGGACAGCACGCGTGCACTAGCCGATTGCACCTCAATACTGCGCCACGGCAGACTGTTACCGGTGGTGGGCGCTAGATCGGCGAGCGCGATGATTTTATCAAGTGCCGCGGCAACTACAGGATCAGTTTTGATACGCCGCACGTCGCGCCGCCAGCGCACCAAGTCCTCAAATATCAGCGGTGTGCCTGAGGTCATCTCGATTGACGCGATCCCATGCCGTTACTTCGCTGGCCCTGTCTCAACAGGAAGCCCATTGCCCTCGATGCCCCATTCCGCCCACGAGCCATCGTAAACAGCGGCGTTGGTTTGCCCAAGGGCTGCGAGCGCTAAAGCCAGCATCGAAGCCGTCACGCCTGAGCCGCAGGTTGTCACTACGGGTTTTAAAACATCGATCCCGGCATCGCTAAAGAGTTTTGCGAGTTCAGCTTCGGATTTGAAGGTGCCGTCAGGGTTCAAGAGTTTTTGCGACGGAATGTTTTTGGCACCCGGCATGTGACCCTTGCGAAGACCCGCGCGTGGCTCATCATCGCGGCCTTCAAAGCGCCCAGGCGGACGCGCGTCGACAATTTGCGCACCGGCTTTGCCAACGAGGGCTTTCATTTCCTCAAGATCGCGGATGATTTCGGTGTTCTGCAGCGGCGTGTAATGACGCTCTGAGCGCTTAGGCGGCGGGCCGTCATCAAGCGGGCGGCCTTCCGCTTTCCATTTTTTTAAGCCGCCGTTCAAGACCGCTACATCGCGATGGCCCATGGCGCGGAAGGTCCACCAGACCCGGGCGGCGGAAAAAATCCCGCTCGTGTCATAGACAACAATGCGGGCGCCATCGCCGACGCCCATCTTTTTCATGCGCGAGGAAAACTTGACTGTCGAAGGCAGCATGTGGGGCAGGCTCGATTTCTCATCGGTGATCTCATCGATATCGAAAAACAGCGCGCCAGGGATGTGCTCGCCTAAATATTCGGCGCGCGGGTCGCGCTTGGCGGTTGGCAAATGCCAGCTGCCATCCAGCACGATGAGATCAGGCGAGGCGAGGTGGCTCGCGAGCCAATCGGTTTCAACAATCCAGTTCTTGGCAGTCTTCGGCAATGTGGCCCCCAATATTTCATGCGCCCCATTGAGCAGCGCCATGGACCCTGCACATAGGCAAAAGTTAACGGCCCCGCAAGTTCGGCGTCGGTGTGACCTGGAAAGCCCTGATTTACAGCCTGTTTTGCCATCAGTCCCAAAAAGTGACGGGCCTTTACTGGGAATTAACCGGTCTGCCCACAGATTGGGGGGGCAAATATGAGGTCTGCAGGTCTCTGTAAATTCGAGTGCCTGTCTTCTTAGAGGGTCTAAGCCAATGAAACTCACACTTAAGGCTGGCATCGCCTCGGCAGCATTCGCAAGCGCTGCCCTGATTGCCGGAACTGCATCTGCTGCTGATCTCGGCGGCAACCGTGGCGGCTCGGTCAAAGACGGCGGCTACGTTCAACCGATGCCGGAAGTCTCTCGCGGTGCTGCCGGTCCCTGCTACATGCGCGCGGACGTCGGCTATTCCTGGTCGCGTGACCCTGAAATCACCTGGCCGGTCAACAACGACATTATTGACGTTATCGATACGGGCGGCGGCAACTTTAAGGAAGTCGGACGGACCTCTGTTCCTGCTGCTGGCAGCCCGGCAGTCAACAACACCAGCCGTGAGGATGGCGCTTTCGGCGAAGTCGGCTTTGGTTGCGGCATCCAGCTGGGCGGCGGCACAGGCCGTGGTCTGCGCGGCGAATTGATGTTCGGTTTCCGTGGCGACCGCAAGGTCAATGGCGAACCAGCCACTTACGACATAATTTACAAGGACGTGACGCCGGTTCCGGTTGCTCCGCCGCCGGTCAACGTCCCGGTCGTCGATGACCCGCTTCACACTTCGATCAAGTCCTACACCATGATGGTCAACGCCTATAAAGACCTCGGCACCTACGGCAACATCACGCCGTATCTGGGCGCCGGCGTTGGCGCGGCTTACCACCAGGTCAAGGAAACCTACTTCACGGGCAACTACAACCTGGTGAACAAGATCGAAGGCCACAATGACCTCAGCTTCGCCTGGTCGCTGATGGCAGGTGTTGGCTACCAGATCTCGGACCGCGCGGTTCTCGATATCGGCTACCGCTACATCGACCTGGGCGACGCTTCGTCGGGCCGCGTTGACAGCGCTGGCTTCGTCAATCCCCGCGTCGACTTCGACGACCTTACCGCCCACGAAATTAAGGTTGGTCTGCGCTACTCGTTTGGCCAGTCAGATTGCTGCGCCCAACAGTACGCCCCGCTGAAGTAAGCATTTCTTAACACTTTCGACACTTCCCCGAGCCGGGCCGCAAGGTCCGGCTCATTAGTTTTTGCGAGCCGGGTTGGCAAAGAGCTTGCATCCCGACTCTCTATTAGCCCCCTTGGAGCGCCCTGGGACGGCAAATTAGGGTATCGGACGATGCAAAAGAAAATTTACGCCACGCTGGCTTTGATCGCGGTCTTCATGCTTATCTTTTGGAACGACGGGGACTTTACGGCCATCAGCGAGGGTTTGCTGCGGATCGCCCACAAATAAGCCGTTCCAGCCCCGATTGAGGCCTGATCAGGCCCTGTGCGGCCCTTGCGGGATTTCGCTGGGCTTCAGCACCATTTGCACGTTGATTTTCTGACCCCATGCCCTGTAAGAGAAAGCATCCTATCCCTCGCGGGCTTCGAGGGGGTCTGAGCATGTGCGCTCAGGCCTTGCCTCTTTGTTTGGGGTGCACCATTTGAGGCGTGCGGGGAAATGCGGGATATGCTAGGGCGCTCGCGCCTTGGGTAAATGCTTGGGTTCGCGGTCGTGGCGGAATTGGTAGACGCACTGGATTTAGGTTCCAGCGACGTAAGTCGTGGGGGTTCGAGTCCCTTCGTCCGCACCAAGTAGGCAGGCGCATAGTGAGTAGCCAATCGCGAATAGATTACAGGACGAAGAAACGGGCTGACCGGCCGATTGGCCATTGGCCAAAACTTATTCGCAAATGAGATAACTGTTAAGCGAAGATTGAAGCGAGACAACGATGCAAGTCACGGAAACAGGTAGAGACGGTCTCAAGCGCACCCTCAAGGTGGTGGTTGCGAAGGCCGAACTCGGCGAACGCTTTTCGGTCCGCCTTGATGAGATCAAGGACCAGGTTCAGATCAAAGGCTTCCGCAAAGGCAAAGTGCCCATGCCGCATCTCAAAAAGATGTACGGCAAGCAATTGATGGCCGAAGTACTCGAGCAAGCGGTCAAGGACACCAGCGCCAAGGCGATCCAGGAGCGTAACGAACGCCCGGCCGTGCAGCCCAAAATTGAAATCGTCGATGCCAAAGACGACATGGTCGACCGCATCTTCAACGGCCAAGATGATCTGGCTTACTCAATGTCTTTTGAGGTTTTGCCCCCCATTCCGCTGGTGGAATTTGAAAAGCTGAAACTCGAGCGCTTGGTGGCCGATGTCGATGACACGGCGTTGAATTCAGCGCTCGAGCAGATCGCGGAACGCAACATGACGTTTGAAGCGGAAGACGGCCGTGCCGCCAGCGATGGTGATGCTGTCAATATGGACTTCAAGGGCACCATCAATGGCGAAGCCTTTGAGGGCGGTGCAGGCGAAGGCGCTAACGTGGTGCTCGGCAAGGGCCAGTTTATTCCGGGTTTTGAGGATGGCCTTAAAGGTGTCAAAGCCGGAGAAGACCGCGTTATCCACGCCACCTTCCCCGCTGAATACCCCATGCCGGCGTTGGCCGGTAAAGCGGCGCAGTTTGAAGTCAAAGTCAAATCGGTCTCAAAGCCAAAAAAGCCCGCCATTGATGATGATTTTGCGGCGGGCCTTGGCGCCGAGAATGCCGTGAAACTGAAGGAGCTGGTCTCGGCCCAGATCAAGCGCGAGTATGATCAAGCTGCGCGTATGAAATTGAAGCGCGAGCTCTTGGATGAACTCGACAAAGTGCACACCTTCGAGCTTCCCGGTTCCCTGGTTGAGTACGAGTTTGAGAACATCTGGCGCCAGCTTGAGACCAATCTCAAGAACACCGGCAAGACCTTTGCGGATGAGGGCAAGACGGAAGACGAAGCCCGCACCGAATACAAAAAGATCGCGGAACGCCGCGTCCGTCTCGGCCTCGTGGTTGGCGAGATTGGAGAGAAGAACAAGATCAAGGTGACGGAGGAAGAACTCCGCCACGCCCTGATCGCGCAGGCGCGCCAGTATCCGGGCCAGGAAAAGATGGTCTACGAATTCTATGAAAAGCAGCCGGGCGCCTTGGCTGAGCTGCGCGCGCCCATCTTTGAAGACAAAGTCGTGGATTTCATTCTCGACGCGGCGAAACCGGTTGAGAAAAAGGTTTCAAAAGAGGATCTGTTCAAGCAGGTCGAGGAAACGACTCAGAATTAACGGCTCTGCGGGGCCAAAATTGGGGGCTTGCCTTTGGGCGGCCTCGATCACAGATAACAAGGCGGGTACCGCAGGATTCGAGCGGCGCCCTCCAAACCGGCAACAGAGGAATACCGCCTCATGCGCGATCCAATCGCCACGCTGACGAATACATTCTGGCCCATGGTTGTCGAACAGACGACGCGTGGCGAGCGGGGCTATGATTTGCCGTCGCGCCTGCTGAAAGAGCGCATCATCTTCGTCACCGGCCCGGTTGAAGACCACATGTCGGCGTCGATCTGCATGCAGCTGCTGTTCTTGGAAGCCGAGAACCCGAAAAAAGAAATCTCGATGTACATCAACTCGCCGGGTGGCGTGGTGACGAGCGGCATGGCGATTTATGACACCATGCAGTTCATCAAGCCCGCTGTTGCGACACTGTGCATTGGCCAAGCGGCTTCGATGGGCTCGCTGCTGTTGTGTGCTGGAGCCAAGGGTATGCGCTTCTCTCTTCCCAACTCACGTATCATGGTCCACCAGCCCTCGGGCGGGTTCTCAGGCCAGGCGTCTGATATCGAGCGCCACGCCGAAGACATCGTGAAAATGAAGCGCCGCTTGAACGAAACCTATGTCCGCCACACCGGCCAGTCCTACGAGAATATTGAGCGCACACTCGACCGCGATTATTTTATGTCATCCGAGCAAGCCCGCGATTTTGGCCTCATTGACAAGGTGCTGCAGACCCGTGACGAAGTCGAAGGTGGTCTGTTTGAAGGCAAGGCCACGTAGGTATTTGCAACGCGATGCCGTGCGCCTGAGCTTTCTGGCGGACTGTCAGAGACTTGGAACAAACCCGGCACGCGCCGCAATGACGGCGTATTAAGTCCCTATTGACCATATTGCGGTTTGTTGCCGGATAAGAACGCAAACTGTGACATTCGCGCCGCTTTACGGGGGGTGACGCCCCTGTGACATTAATCCAATCTTGATCTCGTGAACGCTAGCGTGTTCAATTCGGTCTAGAGTTCAAGGTGCCATGCGGCTGGCTCAAGCGGCGCGCCCTGACCACCGGGCCAAAGGGAGAACATCCTGTTTCGGATGTCGCTTCCAACTAGAGTGAGACAAGGAATGGCTCAAGAGAAGAACACGCTTTACTGCTCCTTCTGCGGCAAGAGCCAGCACGAGGTCAGGAAGCTGATTGCCGGCCCGACGGTCTTCATCTGCGATGAATGCGTTGAGCTTTGCATGGACATCATCCGGGAAGAGAACAAGAACACACTTGTCAAATCCCGTGACGGCGTTCCCAGTCCACAGGAAATTTGCGGTGTGCTGGATGGTTACGTCATCGGCCAGAGCCACGCCAAAAAGGTTCTCTCGGTCGCGGTTCACAACCATTACAAGCGCTTGAACCACGCCTCCAAGAACAACGACGTCGAACTCGCCAAGTCGAACATCCTGCTGGTCGGCCCAACGGGTTCAGGCAAGACGCTGCTGGCGCAGACCTTAGCGCGCATTCTCGACGTGCCGTTCACGATGGCAGATGCGACCACTTTGACCGAAGCAGGTTATGTTGGCGAAGACGTCGAAAACATCATTCTCAAGCTTTTGCAGAACGCCGACTACAACGTCGAGCGGGCGCAGCGCGGCATCGTCTACATCGACGAAGTCGACAAAATTTCACGTAAGTCCGACAACCCCTCGATCACCCGCGATGTCTCGGGCGAGGGCGTGCAGCAGGCGCTTCTTAAAATCATGGAAGGCACAGTCGCTTCCGTTCCGCCGCAAGGTGGGCGTAAGCATCCCCAGCAAGAGTTCCTGCAGGTCGATACCACCAACATTCTCTTCATCTGCGGTGGCGCGTTTGCGGGCCTTGAAAAGATCATCTCGCGCCGCGGCAAGGGCTCATCTATTGGCTTTGGCGCCAAGGTTACGGGGCCGGACGAACGGCGCACCGGCGACATCCTGCGCGAAGTCGAGCCGGAAGATCTGTTGAAGTTCGGCCTGATTCCGGAATTCATCGGCCGCTTGCCGGTGATCGCGACCTTAGAAGATCTCGACGAGATAGCGCTTGTTCAGATCCTCACCGATCCGAAGAACGCGCTGGTGAAGCAGTATCAGCGGCTGTTCGAGATGGAAGACGTCAAGCTGACCTTTACCACCGAGGCCTTGAAGTCGATTGCGCGGCGCGCCATCGAACGCAAGACCGGTGCCCGTGGCCTTCGCTCCATCATGGAAAGCATCTTGCTGGAATCGATGTTTGATCTGCCCGCGCTCAAGGGCGTCGAAGAGGTCGTGATTGGTCCGGAAGTCGTGGATGGCAACGCCAGGCCGCTGCGGATATATTCCGACCGTGCCGAAGAAAAAGGCTCGACCGCCTAACACATATTCCTGCTGACGCCCCCAACGCTGGGGTGTCAATTCTGGCATCTTGATCTTAGGGCAAGGGTCCCTATTTGTTCGGAGGGAGATTAACCAGCTGGTCCCGGCAGGCTTCACCTGAGAAGAGCCCGGTCTGGAACAGCCAAGGTCATTCTCCCCGCGCTTTGTAATGTGGACGGCCGTATGTCGCCTTAAATGGGACAGTCGGAGCGGGCCATAAATGAAACGGGGCGTGCAATGGGCGAGGGAGTGGATACTCCAATCTCCGCCACACGCGAAAGCAGGTAAGTCATGAGCGAAGAGAAAAAGACCAAAGAAAAAGCTGGCGCGAAGGAAATGTTTCCGGTTCTGCCGCTGCGCGACATCGTGGTCTTCCCTTACATGATCGTGCCGCTCTTTGTAGGGCGCGAGAAGTCGATTGCGGCACTTGAAGAAGTGATGCGCGCCGACAAACAGATTCTCCTCGCCGCCCAGAAGAACGCGGGTGACGATGATCCTGCCACCGATGCCATCTACGAGATTGGCACGCTGGCGTCCGTGCTGCAGCTCTTGAAGCTCCCTGACGGTACCGTGAAGGTGCTGGTGGAAGGCAGCGCGCGCGCCAAGGTCACGCGCTATGTCGAGAACGCCAATTATTTCGAAGCTGAGGTTGAACGCGTAACCGATGCGCCCGGCGCCAAGGACGAACTGGAAGCGCTTGCCCGCTCCGTCGTCACGCAGTTCGAGAGCTACGTCAAACTCAACAAGAAAGTCTCGCCAGAAGTCTTGGGCA
>JAYTQI010000196.1:0-24350 GCA_043746825.1 Hyphomicrobium sp.
CCGCCGTTTTAGAGAAAGATCTACGCCAGCGTGCGTCCAATTATACGTCGCTTGCAAACAATTGCAAAACACCTTTCGGATGAACTGGGGCGGGATCTAATCCGCCCGAATCGTATCGGGCTGGTCATTCACCTGGAAATGAGTCCCATGAATAAGATTGTCCGCCCCAGCAAACTCGCTGTCCAGTCGAGGGCAGATTTGGAGTCCTTATCCAAGGATTTGAAACCGGCTATCGCTTACCGGACGCTTGAGCCGCGCATGGCTTTTGACGGGGCGGCGGCGGTAACTGCGGCAGCAATAATGGATCAGCAACCCGCTGCGCCCGCTAAACCGGCGCCAGCAGAGGCGGCCGCAGATCAACCCGCGGCTGTTGAGTCAAAACACGCGCCGGTGGCTGTGCCTGCAGACGCTGTGGACACAACGGCCAAGGCTGTGGTTCAGCCAGTCGCCATGGACACGTCCGGCCTCGTCCACGCCGCCGCTGCAGTGACTGCCGCTCCGGCCGCGCCGGCTCAAACCATAATTGTCTTTATCGACTCCGGCGTCTAGCCTATCGATCAGATCCTGACGACGGTTGATCCGCTCGCCGAAATCGTCCTGATCGACCACAATTCAAGCGGTCTTCTGCAGATTTCGGATTACCTCGCCGGCCGTAGCGATGTTGGCTCTGACCTTGCCCCGGTGCGGGTACCTGATTTGAGGTAGAGTCCGTTCCCATTGAAGGAGACGGACGATGCGGAAAGCTAAATTTTCAGACGAACAGGTGATTGCGATCCTTCGTGAGCAGGAGGCGGGCCGAGCAACTGTCAAACCGCCGGTCTCCGTCGATAGCGGCCAGGTCTCGTTCCATCCGTCGAAGTTGGTGTCCGATGCCGCTGGCGACAAACTGAACTATAAGACCACTGGGCTGCCGCCGGGCTTAAAAATCGATCCCGCAACCGGCCTCGTCACCGGCATGCTGACCAAAGATGCGTCCAAGGGCGGGCCATACACGGTCACGCTGACCGTCGATGATGGCCACGGCGGCAAAACGACCAAAACATTTGTCTGGCCTGTCACCAATCCGGCGCCAGTTGCCGGCAATGACAACGGCTCAGACAAGGCCGGTCATTTTTTCAAGGTTCCCGTTCTGGCAAACGATAGTGATCCAGATGGCGATCCGCTCACCGTCACGCGGGCCAACGCCGGGCACGGCACCGTCGAGATCCTGCCCGATGGCGCGATCAAGTACACCCCAAGACCGGGCTTTGTTGGCACCGACACCATCACTTACGTCATGAGCGACGGCAACGGCGGAACCGCCATTGCCTCTGTCACGATCTCAGTTGCCGATGATGACTATTACGACAAGCCGCAAGTCTTTGGTTTCGAGGGACCCGAACGCCAATCTAGCGGCGCGCTGGCCGCACACGATTACCCGCACGAGTCAATCACGGCAGAGGGTGCTGTGGATGACGCCGTATTCGGCATTGATCAGCTCAGCGGTCTTGCCAACCAGCTCTCGGCGGAGGGCGTCGTATTGGCCGCCGCAAATAGCGGCCGCTCGCTGAACGGGATTGGATCAATGTCTGCAAACGGCGCGATCATTGAAACCATCCGCGCAGAGCGCGCCATTGAGATCGCGGGTGCAGCCGGGTTCGAGCGTTCCAATCAAGTCTGGAATATTGAATGTCTTCCAGGGTTCTCCCTGCGCAACAACGTGCCCGGCAACCTCGGTGGCCTTGGGTCTCGCGAGCAGGTGATCATTGAGAGCATCGTGCGCGAACGCACACTCATTGTCCAAATCTCGAATACACTCAAAACGGGGGACAAGAGAATTGTTGACTATCGCATCACCCAGGCTGATGGCACGCCATTGCCGGAATGGCTGAACCGGGCGGGCAAGGAACTACTCATTGGCCAGCGTGAACCCAACCAGGAATTCATCTCGCTCAAGGTAGAAGCACTCTATACTGACGGCTCAGTCGTGGTCGAGCAGGTCAAGATCGATTCAGCCACGGGTGAAATCTCGCCCTTGAAGCCTGGCCGCCAGGGCTTCCTGCAGCCCAAACTGTTCGGCGACCAGTTGCGGGCGCGCCCGATGCAGACACGGGATGAGATGTAGATCCTGGGCCGTGCCATCGCCCGCTAACAGTGCGCTGGCGGCACGGTAACATTGACGATGAAAGCTTAGGCCGGGCCCTTCCGAGGGTCCGGCTTCTTCTTTCGGGCCATGAGATGGCGTAGAAGGGTTCACGAAGCAGGCCTAGAACGGAGACCACAAAACCGCCGATGCAACTCGATGCCGCCAGTTTGCGGGATTTTTATCGCACGCCGCTAGGGCAAGTCGTGCGCCGCCAGCTTGCGTCGCGTATACGCACGCGCTGGAAAAAGATCGACGGCTTGAGCATTATGGGTGCGGGGTTCGCCTCGCCGTATCTAGGTTCATTCCGTGCTGAAGCGTTGCGGCTCGGATGCCTGATGCCTGCCCGCCAAGGAGCGCTAGTGTGGCCGCAGCCTTCACGATGTCATTCGGTCTTGGTGGAAGAGCAGCATTGGCCATTGCCTGACAATTCCGTTGACCGGCTCCTGGCGGTGCATTGCCTTGAAGGCGCGTCCCGCGCAGGCAGCGTGCTGCGGGAGATGTGGCGCGTTCTGGCCCCAGATGGCCGTCTGATCTTGATTGTTCCAAACCGCCGTGGTGTGTGGTCACGTATTGACACGACGCCGTTCGGACATGGACTGCCGTTCAGCCGCAGTCAGCTTGAGACACAACTGACCGATGCGCTATTTACGCCTCTCGATTGGAGCGAAGCGCTTTATTTCCCGCCGTTTGGACGCCGTCTGCTTCTTAAAATCGCGCCCACGTTGGAGCGTTCCGTCGCCCGCCTGAAGCCAGGTGTTGGCGGCGTTATTATTGTGGAAGCCCGCAAAGAAATGATGGCGCCGGTCGGCGGCGGCCTCAAGGCCCGCGAGGTGCGTGTGTTACGGCCGTCTGAAATCGGCGCCTAACGCGGCTTACTTCTGAGGCCGCACAATGGCATAGCCTGCACTTATAGCTGGCTTGCCGGACCCTGCGCGAGGGATAGCAAACGTCATGACATGCCGTTCATTGCTGCCAATCAATGTTTCTAGATTGCCTGGTCCACCATTGTGTTCGTCCCACACCACCAGGGCGCCTTCAGTCGCCAATCTGTCTGGCGTGATCCATGGCGACAAGGCCTGATCAGCGTTGGTATAGACAGGCAGCATCTTCGTGCCTGATACAGCCACAAGGCCGGACAGCCAATTGCCAATTTCCCCAGCAATAATTGTCGGCGGCCGTCCAACTTCATCCTCATATGCCTTCCTGAGAGCGGCAGAGATTTCTGCTTGTGGCCAGTTTTCGCGCCTTGGCTTTTTCGAGATGGCGGGCCAAGCATATGTTGTGAGGGCGTGGGCCACGGGCAAAATGATCAGCACTGCAGCCGTCGCCGCTAACAGCCGCTTGAGTGTTGGAGCGTTGAGATTGGGTGCCAGCAACGCGACGGCAAGCAATCCCGTAAAGCTGAGCATCGGCACACCCCACATCAATCTGGCGCCGGTGTGATTGATCGCCGCAAGAAGTGCGGTCAGCATCAGAGGCCCTAAGGTCATCATCGCGAGGAACCACATAAAGCGCTGATCAGGTTTGATCTCAGTTGCGTGGCCTGCTTTTTCATCTGCACCCGTCCGCGCGCATGCCAAGACCGTAAACGCTGTAGCAGCGATGCCGGACTCAAGCGCGATAAAAGTCAGGCTGCTCTTGCCATGCCCATGTCCGCGATGCACGGCATAAGCCAAGCCACTGAAGTGCGATTTCAACATCCAGAACGCGAGCGGCGAGACGCAGCCAAAAAACACCGCGAGCGCGATCCAAGGCCCGCGCGCCGCAAGCCGTGCTCGTGCTTTCGCGTCGCCTAAAATCCAAAGGGCCGCACAAATTAGCTCAATTCCTGCGGCCAGCTTTGCGTACAATCCCAAGGCCGCCGTCAAGCCAAGGGCAATCCACCACGCTGTCTTTCCCGTCTCGACAGCGCGCCAAAGAGATAAGGCGACGGCCGCCCAAAGGGGCATCAAGAGGATGTCGTGATTGAACTCAGGTGTGTGCCAGCCAAAATAATAGTTGAACGTCAGGAGTAGTGCGCCAGCCAGTGCCCCGCGCTCGCCCAATGGGCCGCGCCCCAAAAGATAAACGAACACAAATGTGGCAGTGATGGCGATTTGCGACATCAGGTACGCTGGCCAGCCAATCGCACCGGTTAAGCGGCGGCTGATCTCAAGAAGCCAGCCTGGAAAGTTCGGATGTTTGTAAGTGCCGAAGACCCATTCTGCGCCCCAGACTTGATTTTCGACCACATCATAGGGTGGCGCGTCGTAACTCAGTGTTGGCGCGAGGGTCCAAAACGCGATCTGGGCGAGACAAAGCGCTGCTAATCCGCGTTGCGGGTTGGCCACCAGATCCGAGAGGCGGAATGTTGTCATGAACCGGGCTGTAGCGCTGTTGACAGAAAGGCACAACGGCCCCACTGCAAATACCGGCGGAAAAAAGAAGCCTCCTGCCGTTCCTGCTCAACGCGTCAACAGCACAAATTCGGTGCCGTCGCCCGTCTCGCCGCTCAGCTCCCGGTCAGTGATAATCATCGAGGCGCCAGGACGGATGCGGTCAGTAATGGTCTGACGGATTTCATCGGGTATAGAAATGGCGTCGAGTGCGAACCGCGCGGCTTTGGCGCCGGGGCTTCCCTGTGGCACAACTTCGGCATCGCGTTTTTTGCCCTTTCGTGGGATTTCCGCGTCCGTGCCGAAGTTGCCAGGCGTTTGAGCGCTGACAAGTTTCCAACTGAGATCGTTGCCGCCCGGTGCATAGTCCATAGCTGTGAAGACATGCGTGCCGATTTGGCCGGGTGACCCCTTAATACTAATTGGCGCCTCAATCACTGGTTCAAAGCCCTGGCGGATGTAAATACGCTGCGCCTTTAAGCTCACAAGAATAGAGATGGTGCGTGATTTTTGCTGCAGCTCTTTTTGTGCCGAAACGATTGCGGCCTCGATTGAGCGGATGCGGGCTTCGGCCATCTTGATATCGTCGGCGGCTGTCACTTTTTCCTTTTCAACGTCTGCCACCAAGGTGCCAACATCGCCAACTTCGGCTTCGCGCCGCGCCGCTTCCTCACGGGCGGTGTCTGCCTCAATGGTTAGGTCAAGGATACGCTCTTCAAGCATGGCTTCTTGATCGTCATTCGCGGGCGTTGCCCCGGGTCCAGAACGAGTTATCAGAGACTTCATATAGTCTTCGTAAGCGCGGATGGCTTCTGTACGCGATTTCGCAATTAAGTCCGCCACGCGGCGGAAATTGCCGACAACTTGCTGGGCGCTCTTCACGTGCTGGGCAACGTCGCTAATCATCCGCCCGGAATTTTTGATTTTGTTGCTTAGAGCATTTTTTTCGTCTTCTGCGGCCTTGAGTGCGTTCTTCAATTCTGTAATTTTACCGTCCATTTCGCGTTGGACTTCCGCGCGCGTGCGCGGGCGTTCAGGTTGCGCGAGGTCCGATTGCGGATCGGTCACCTCGGCAACCGTCATCAAACCTTTGACGTCTGCAGTTGTTGTTGTGTCTGTCTCGTTGGACGCCAGTTTTCTAGCTTCGATATTGACGTTAATGAGCTTGCCCTCTGTTTGCGGGGCGTCGGCCGGCAACGGCTTAAAAAGGAACGGGTGTGCAAAGGCGACCGGCTCGGTTTCATCAACGCTGATCACAACCCGGTTGCCGACGCGGGTCAGATCAAACAGAGATTTTGCAAAGCCCCACGGCAGGCGCACGCAGCCGTGCGAGGCGCGATAGCCCGGTACGACGCCAGAATGCATCGCAATGCCTGACCAAGTAATGCGCTGCATGAAGGGCATCTGAGCACCTTCATAGATGTTGCTCTGGTGGCTGACGTGCTTTTCTAAAATCGAGAAGACGCCAGTTGGCGTGTCGAAGCCCGGCTGCCCCGATGAGATCCGTGTCGAAGTAATCTCGCCATTGTTGTCGAAAACGCGCAGGCGCTGCTTGCGAATGGAAACCAGCAGCAGCAGAGGGCCAGTTGAGCGCGGGGGTGGCGCGACCGATTGCGCTGTCGCGCGGCGTGCGTGAGCCGGCGCCACAATACCGTCTGCCGCCAGCGACGCACAAAATGCGACGGCCAGAATGCCATAAGCCGCCGGACAAGACCGGGGCCGGAACTGAATATATTGGCCTTTAAGACGCACGATCCACATCCACCCGACGGCAAACAGAACTGACCTAGAACTCAACTTTTATCGGGAACGAGCTAATCTGAGGTTATACGGCCTCGCCAGCCCGGCGCAATCCCGAGTGCCCTGGCTGGTTGACTTCCCCAGTTAGATGTTGCGGCAATTCAACGGTTTGGCGCGTTTTGCGCCTTGGATGGGGGTCACACGCTCATTTACCAGCACCTCAGAAGGTGTGGGAGCTAAAGACGGGCAGCCTGCATGAGCGGCTCATACGTGGTATTCATTGGGCTCAATCAAGTACCCGACTCTGGAAACCGCTGAATTATATGTCGATACAAGTCCACAGCCGCCGCCTGATGGCGCCCGACATCACCTCCCGCAAAGGCGGCGAACCCATTGTGTCGCTGACCTCCTATCATGCCCACACAGCAGCAATGGCCGATAAATACTGTGATTTCCTGCTTGTTGGCGACAGTCTCGGCATGGTCATGCACGGCTATGAAACGACGGTGCCGGTGCCGCTCGAGCTCATGATCATGCATGGCAAAGCCGTGGTGCGGGGCTCTAAACGCGCGCTTGTGGTCGTCGATATGCCCTTTGGTACCTATGAGGAAAGTCCCTCAGTCGCGTTCCGCAATGCGGCGCGGGTGATGAAAGAGACAGACTGCGGCGCCGTCAAACTCGAGGGCGGCCGGCGCATGGCCGAGACCATCCACTTTCTGGTCGAGCGCGGCATCCCCGTCATGGCTCATATTGGCATGACTCCTCAATCGGTTAACGTGCTGGGCGGCTTTAAAACCCAGGGCCTCCACAAGGATCAGTGGGCCGCCATCGAGGAAGACGCACGCTTAGTGACTGAAGCTGGCGCCTTTGCGGTTGTTTTGGAAGCCATGGCTGCGCCCTTGGCTGAGCGCATCACCAAATCAATTCCGATCCCAACTATTGGAATTGGCGCCTCACCCGCCTGCGATGGCCAGATCCTTGTCATGGAAGATATGCTGGGCTTGTCTCCTAGAACCGCGAAATTCGTCAAAGAGTTTGCAGCCATTGGGCAGGCCATCGAAAAGGCAATCGCCAGTTATGCTGGCGAGGTGCGCGCCCGCACGTTTCCAGCGCTTGAGCACACCTACGCGCTTAAAAGTCACTCCTTGGACACGTATGCTGTGGCAAGCACCGGAAAAGCCGCGAAAAAGCCTAAAACCACAAGCACTTGAGTGTAGTGACCTTTGCGTTCCGTCATGGTCGGAACCACCCCTTGCTCTCAGGCCCGGCTTGGTTATGTATGCCCGGCAGCGAAGGTTTAACGGCGTGATCGTGGGATCATCCAAGCCTTCATTGTTATTTACAAAATTTTTGAGGCACGCGGGAGAGCCGGTCTGATGACCAATGACAGTGACAGCCTATTGCGCGAGGTCGACGACGAACTCCGGCGCGACCAGCTCGAAAAGCTCTGGCAACGCTATAACGGCGTCATTCTTGGCGGTGCGGCCCTGATCGTTGCTCTGGTCGGCGGCTACAAATTCATGGAAGGCCGCCGGATCGCCGCCGCCGAAGCTGCGGGCAGCGAATACGCCGCCGCGCTCAAATTCGATGCGGATAAAAAACCAGACGACGCCGCCAAAGCCTTCCAAGTCATCGCTCAGTCTGGCCCCAAGGGCTATGCCGCCCTCGCAAAATTACATCTCGCTGGCGACCAACTCAAAGCCGGTAAGAAAGCCGAAGCCCTCGCTGCTTTCGAAACCCTGGCCAATGATTCCTCAGCCGATGAGCTGTTGAAAAGCTTTGCACAACTCCAGGCGGCTTCGATCCGGATGGGGGAAGCCGACTTTACTGAGATGCAGAATCGCTTGAACGGCCTTACTGGTGACAAGAGCCCGTTTAAGACCAGTGCGCGGGAACTGATGGGCATCGCGGCTTACAAGGCTGGAAAGCTTGATGAGGCGCGGAAGTATCTCGAGCCGCTGCTCATCGATCCGAACGCGGCCCGCGCCATTCAAGAGCGCGTCAAGATTGTCATGGCTGGCATCGCGCAGGCGGAGCTGGCAAAGGGTGCAACGGCGGCGCCCACGGACAAACCAGCCGCACCAGCATCGGCACCGGCTGCCGCATCAGAGAAGAAGGCCGAGCCTCAAAAAGCGGCTGAACCGGACAAGAAGTAGGAGACGGATTTGGGCGAGGGCACGACGGGACGGGTGGGACGGACTAGGGGCGCGGTCGCGCTCGTTGTTCTGTTGGCAAGCCTCGTTGGCGGGTGTTCCGGCGATGGTCCGACCTTGCCCAAGCTCGGTGATCTCAATCCTTTCAAGGAAAAGCCAACGCCGTTGCCTGGCCGCCGCATTGCCATCGTGCAGACGACGGAGAGCATTTCGAACAACCTGGCCGACGCTGATAAGCCGTTCGTTTTGCCGCCGCAGCGCAGTAACGACACCTGGACCCAACCCGGTGGCGACGCCAATAACGCGCCAGGGCACTTGGCATTGTCGGGTGCCCCGCATCAGGTCTGGAAACAAGATGCGGGCGCAGGCTCTACGAAGGCCGGGCGCATCATGGCAAGCCCTGTGGTGTATGACGGCAAAATTTTTACCCTCGACTCTGAAGGCGTTGTGACAGGCTTCTCGCTCTCGGGCGGCAAAGTCTTTCAAGTTGGAACCGCGCCTGACAACGAAAATGGCTATGGCGGTCACGGTGGCGGCCTTGCTGCCGATGGCGGCCGGCTTTACGTCGCCAGTGGTTACGGCATAGCTGCGGCTCTTGAGCCAGGCTCAGGCAAAAAGCTCTGGGAAAAAAATCTCGGCGCTCCCGTCCGTGCGGCACCCACGGTCTCCGGGGACAAGGTCTTTATTTCGACAGTCCAGGGCAAAGTGTTCTGCCTCTCGGGTGCAGATGGCAACGAGCTGTGGGTCGCACGCGGCTTGTCACAACCCGCGAGTCTAATGGTATCAACCAGCCCGGCGGTTGATGGCGAGATCGTGGTGGTGCCGTATCCATCTGGCGAGTTGCAGGCCTTCAAAGTTTCAGATGGCACACTCGTGTGGTCGGAAAATCTCGCCCGCACCCGCTCGACCTCAGAAATGGCCTCGATGAGCGATACTGCGCGGCCAGCCATTGATGGCGGCATCGTGTTTGCTGTCGGCCATGCCGGACGCATGATCGCGACGAACTCAAAGAATGGCGAACGGCTGTGGTCGATCAATGTGCCGGGCACCCAGGCGCCCTGGGTTGCGGGCGACACTGTTTACGTCGTTGATACCCACGGCCAGCTCATGGCCCTGGCGCGCACTGACGGTAAGGTCCGCTGGACGGCGCAGCTGCCGGAATCAAAAATCTGGTCAGGCCCAGTGCTGGCTGGCGGGTCGCTGTGGCTAGCCTCCAATAAAGGTAAACTGGTCGGCGTTGATGCCGCAACGGGCAAAGTTTCAAGCCAAACCGATCTTGGCGCTGCCGTTTATATTGCGCCCGTCGTGGCGCAAGGCCGCATGTTCGTCTTGACGGATGAAGCGAAACTCATCGCTCTCAACTGACATTTGGGCTAGATACAGGACTTGGAGAGCGGCCCCTGTTGGGGCCCTCGCTGTTTGTGGGCCCATTTTGCCGATGTCTAAAGTTACGCCAACGACTAAACTTCCCCATGTCGCCATCATTGGCCGGCCCAACGTCGGGAAATCGACGCTCTACAACCGCTTGACCAACACCCGTGCCGCGCTGGTCTCCGACATTCCGGGCCTGACGCGCGACCGCCGTGAGGGCGTGGCGGATCTCGGTGGATTGTCCATCTCGGTTATTGATACAGCGGGACTTGAAGAGGCTGCACCCGGCTCCATCGCTGATCGCATGTGCAAGCAGAGCGAGAAAGCCATTGAAGACGCCGATCTGATCCTGTTCGTTGTCGATGCACGGGCCGGCGTCACGCCAACCGACACAGCTTTTGCCCGGCTCGTGCGCACCTCTGGCAAACCCGTCATTCTGATCGCCAACAAGGCCGAAGGCAAAAAGGGCGATGACGGCTTTTATGATGCCTTCTCAATTGGTTTTGGCGCGCCGCTTGCGATCTCTGCTGAACATGGCGAGGGCTTAGGCGAATTGATCATCGATATTGCCGCAGCGCTGGGTCTTAAGCTGCCGGTGCATAAGCGCAAGAACAAAGACGACGTGATCGAGGACGAAGAGACGGACGAGGAACCCATACTCGGCAAGAAGCCGGTACGAGTCGCCATCGTTGGCCGTCCAAACGCGGGCAAGTCGACACTCGTCAACGCATTGCTTGGCGAAGACCGCATGATCACAGGGCCCGAGCCCGGCCTCACCCGCGATAGCGTGGCCAGCGACATCATGCATAAGGGCCAGCCCATTCGCCTTGTCGATACGGCGGGCCTGCGCCGCAAGGCCAAGATCACGGAGATGGCGGAAAAACTCTCGGCGAGTGACGCCATTCGCACCATCAAATTTGCCGAGGTCGTGGTGCTGCTAATTGATGCCGAGCGGCCATTTGAGCATCAGGATCTGACCATCGGCGGCTTGGTTGTGGAGGAGGGCCGCGCCCTTGTCATCGCCGTCAACAAATGGGACCTGGTCGAAGACAAACAAAAGATGCTGAAGCAGCTGAAAGAGTCGGTCGCGCAAAGTTTGGCGCAGGTGCCGGGCGTGGCACTTGTCACAATATCGGCGCGCGGCGAGAAGGGTCTCGACCAGCTCATGAACGCCGTCCTCAAGACCTATGAAACTTGGAACAGGCGGGTGCCGACCAATCAGCTTAACCGCTGGCTCGGAGAAGCCTTGTCGCGGCATTCCCCGCCAGCGGCGTCTGGGCGCAGCATCAAGATCCGCTATGTGACGCAGCCGTCAACCCGGCCACCGACGTTTGTGGCGTTTTGCCAGCGCGCCAACGCACTTCCCCAGTCCTACATCAAGTACCTGACCAATTCGCTGCGCCAGACCTTTGATTTGCCGGGTGTCCCCGTCCGCTTCAATTTGCGCAGCGGAGACAATCCGTTTGCCAAGAAATAGCCGCGCTCACGCCACTTTTTATGGGGCTTTTCGCGGCTCGAAAGCTGGCGGATACTCCGGCAGCTGGCTATCTGACCACCTTGATCTTGCGGTCCAGGCAGTCCACCTATCTTCAGTTCAGTTCAAAAAATAAGGACGACCGAGTATGACAAAGCTTATCACGACCCTGAAACTTGCGGGCCTCACGGCGCTGATTGCTTCCCTGTCTTTGACGGCCGCCGAAGCCGCAGACAAGAGAGTCAGGAAGGCTTGCTGGGGCGATTATGACTCCTTCTGTTCCCAATACGATCCCGGCAGCTCACAGGTCGCGCGCTGCTTTGAAAGCAATCGCAAGAATTTGTCCAAGGGCTGCATCCGCGCCCTCGTGGACGCTGGTGAAGTGCCCGCCAAATATCTGAAGAAATAAATTTGAGGAATGACAGCGGGCGGGAGCATATGGCAAACACGAAGAAGGCCATACCGCTCACCGCCCGCTCGGGACGTCAGCCTGTCAACTGGCGCCGCTCCGGACGGTGATAGATAGTGACATTGGCGCGCGCTGCAAGGGCTCGCGCCAATATTTTTTTGACAGCCGCTGGCTGGGCGAAAACGCAGGAGCAGGTGGAGCAAGCGCATGAATGGCAAGCCCGCAGATGTACTGTTCTATCACCTTGAACGCCAGCCGCTGGAGCGGGTGCTCCCAAATCTCATCGAGAAAACCCTGGAGCGCGGTTGGCGCGCCGTGATTCAAGCCGGCAGTGACGAGCGCTTAGAGGCCATCGACATGGCGCTGTGGACCTACTCGGAAGAAAGTTTTCTCGCTCACGGCACCGCCAAGACCGGGCACGCGGAAGAGCAACCCGTTTTCCTGACGACAGGTGATGAAACCCCAAACGGGGCAGGCGTGCGCTTTCTGGTTGATGGCGCGCGGCCTGTCAGCTTTGATTGTGCAGAGCGGATCGTGTTCATGTTTGATGGCCACGATAGCGATGCGGTCAGCAGCGCGCGTGAGCAATGGAAAGCCGCCAAGACAGCCGGTTGCTCGATCGCCTATTGGCAGCAAAACGAGGCCGGGCGCTGGGAAAAGAAGGCTTGAGCCCGCAACCAGCTTGACAGCAAGCCGGTTGCTGCCCAACAGCGGCTCATGAATTATCGCCACGCCTATCATGCCGGAAATTTTGCGGATGTGCTGAAGCACGTCATTTTGGCGCGCGTCATCGAGCATTTGAAGGCCAAGCCGCAAGCCTTTCGCGTCATCGACACGCACGCAGGCGTTGGCCGCTATGATTTGGGCGGCAGTGAAGCCGCTAAAACGTCTGAATGGCGTGATGGCATCGGGCGGCTCATGCAAGCCACCGTTTCAGATGATGTCAGCGCACTGCTGGAACCGTATCTTAGCACCGTGCGTGATATGAATGGCTCAGGGCCGCCGCAAGTCTACCCCGGCAGCCCGTTGATCGCCCGCACGCTGATGCGGCGAGACGATCAGCTCGTCGCCAACGAATTGCACTCAGAGGATTTCTTGGAGCTTAAAGCTCTCTTCCACAAGGTGCGTGACAGCAAGGCTTTGAATCTCGACGCTTGGGTGGCGGTCAAGTCGCTGCTGCCGCCGAAAGAGCGGCGCGGCCTCGTTCTTATTGATCCGCCGTTCGAGCGCGCAGATGAATTCGAATGCATTGCCGACGGGCTCGAGGAAGCACTCCGGCGCTTTGCGACCGGCATTTACATCGTCTGGTATCCCCTGAAAGACGAACGGGCGGCGGACAGGTTCATTGCAAAGGTCCGCACGGCAGGTGGTGCGAAGGGTCTCGATGTGCGCTTTCAGATCCGCCAACCCGGGCCGGATACGGGACTCGCAGCCAACGCAATCCTGATCATCAATCCGCCTTACAAGCTCAAAGGTGAGTTGGCAGTCCTTTTGCCGTTCCTGGTCGCAACGCTGGCGCAGGATTCGACTGCGGCGTTCGCCATCAATGCCTGGGAAGACAACAAATCTCTGTCATGAGGCCGCTCAAGAGATGGACTGGCAGCTTGAGCGGCCAATTCAACTTGCGCATTGGCCCGATATCTGGATAATTTGCCGCACTTCGGCGGGTAGAGGCCTGGCTTTACCCGTTGCCTTCGCCAGCTCCGGCTAGCCGGTGCGTGCGCGTCTGGCGAGCGCAACGATGAGCAAGGTTCCGACCCGCCCCCAAACTTGGCTGGCAGGGACACTTTTCTTGCGCCCTGTCTCATCGTTTGGGACAGGTCCAGGAGACGTCGCATGCGCCAGAGCGGTACGGTCAAATTCTACAATTCGCAAAAGGGTTATGGCTTCATCAAGCCTGATGATGGCGGCAATGACGTGTTTGTGCACGTCACGGCCGTTGAGCGGTCAGGTATCGGCATATTGAACGAGGGCATGCGCATTTCGTTTGAAACCGAGCCGGACAAACGCGGTAAGGGCCCCAAGGCCGTTGATCTCCAGCAAGCTGGCTGATCACGCGTTGATTGGTGGTATATCAACTGATCCGGTGATCCATCCGGCGTGACAGTGTGGCAACGATTGCGCGCGAAACACTCGTCATATAGCTTGATCAGCAAATTGATTGATGCAGAATCCGTGGCGAGGCTGCAAACTCTTGAGCATTGCATCCGGTGTGGCCAGCGAGAAGATCTCATGTTTCGACCAATGCATTTTGCTTTTGCACTGACGCTTTTAGCAAGCCTTGTGCTCGGGGCGGTTTTTTCAGCCCCAGCAAATGCCGCCAAACGCAACAAATCATGTGCCATTAAAGCGGCTGACGGCACGGGCGAATCGGAAAAGACTGCGAAGTTCCAAGTTTATGAGGGCTTACTGCTCGCGACAGATTGGGGCGCATGGGCGTCATTTATGGCGAACGGTACAACGCCTGGCTTCAAGGTCGCGCCAGTGAAATATAAATGCGCGAAAGGTTCAGGCCTCGGCGTCTCGTGCCACGGTCATACCAAGATCTGCAAAGTTTGAGTTTTGAGTGAATTGAGCCAACCCTCTCAGCCGTTGTCTTCTGGGTGAGAGACCATCTAACCGTGAGGAGAAAAGACAATGAAAAATTACATATTGAGCGCTGGGTATATTGCTGGCATGGCCGTTGGCGCCGTTCTGTTGACGACGGGCGCTGAAGCCAAAGGCGGCAAATGCGTCATGGCGGGTGGTGAAGCCACCATGGTGACTGAGGATGCCGCCAAGTTCATGGCTGAAGCAGCCTTGAAGAACTCAATCGCTGCTCACAGTTGGACGGCTTCGGGCAAGGTCGCCATGAAGTGCGATACCGCCAACGCTTTGCCGCATTGCGTCGCCAAGCGCAAGGCATGCGCCTGATTAAGTTAGGCTTCTGACGGCACCAAAACAAAATGAAACAGGCGCGCTGGTCCTTGGATCAGCGAGCCTGTTTTTATTTGATCACTACGTTTTGGCGAACGCCGCTTTAGCAAAGCGCTAAAAGTGAAGTTTACTTGTTCATCATGCTGCGGATCAGGCCGATGACCGCCATTAGGCCGCCGCCGCCAATGCCGCCGGACGCAAGCTGTCCGATAATCGCCATTGGGTCGAGTGCGCCTGCAGCACTGGTTGCGCTTGGCAAATGCAGCATCGACGTCAGCAGAGTGCCGCCAAGGCCGCCGCCAACGATACCAGCGAGCGAGTTTCCAACAGTTCCGAGACTCAAGTTTTTCAGAAGCGCGCCCGCAACGTTGCCGCCCAGGGCGCCGCTGACGAGTTGAATAAGAAGCGATACGATGTCCATGCCGTCCTCCAGTTTTTGCTGGATTGGACGAACGTGACGGTTGTTCCGTCATCAGCGCCCAACCCCCAAGTGTAACGCGTACACTGCATGCTCATAATACAGGCTCTGCTGAGTCAGCTGCCAGAAAGCGTGTATAACGCCGGGGATAAAGCGGCAGCGTGATCGTTGGGTGACAAGCGGCCGCGAAATGGCAATTTCGGGCACATTTGTTCAACGAACTGTTCAGATTTTTAGGTAAGCTCTCAGGCAACATCTGCGAGACGCGTTTGGAAAGAGGCTATGACGATGCTGAAGGCTTTAATTTCAACGTTGATTATCAGTGGCTTGGCTCTAGCTAGCGCCGCTCCGGCAACAGCTGGAGGGCGTCACGGAATTTACAGCGGCGGAGCGAAGGTCAAAGGCTACGTGGCGCGCCGCGGCGGCTATTCCTATAACTACGCCGACTCCGTCAATACCTACGGCGACTCCCGCTCCAAATACGGCGGCGCTTCGGTCTATCGCGACCCCAATCTTGACCGCCAAACCAATGCTGGCCCGTTCGATCATGGCTTTTTCTTCGACTCAGGCATGGGACTGCATGGCGGTGATTCGCCGTACATGAATTGATCTCGAACACGCAAAGTATCGATTCGAGCATATGCAATCCAAGAAGGGCGGATTTTTTCCGTCCTTTGTTTTTTGGGGCACGCCTTGATGTTATCAACAGAGGCGGTCTGTTCATAGCCCAATCTGCCGGTCTATAAGTCACCCAAGAGTCTTGGGGTGACCTAAGAAAGCGGAGACAATCGATGCGCAAATCAATTCACTTCCTCGCGGCCTCAACAGCAGTGTGCCTCACGGCGCTTGTCACCGCGCTGCCAGCGTCGGCGACCTGCACGCGGCTGGCGTTTTCCGTTAACGATTACGGTAAGGACGGCCCTACAAAAGACGCCAAGCGCCTTCTCGACCCCTACATCGCGAAGTGGGCGAAGGAACACGGCATCAAGAAATACACGACGGGCTCAAAGAACGTCAGCTGCGAACTGTTTTTGAACTTCATCCTGTTCGATGAGCACACCTGCAAAGCCGACGCCAACGTCTGCTGGGATGGCCCGCCCGTGCAAGGCATGCCAAGCGCGAAGCCAGAAACGGCGGCGGTGAAGCCTTCAGGTTCGGCGAAGTCAAAGGCCACGACAACCGGCTCGATTGAGAAATCTACAGAGAAGCCAGCGGCAGACAAAGCTGCGGAAGCGCCGAAGAAAGAAGACGCGAAGGCTCCCAAGCCGGTGACGGCTGCGAAGTCTGATACAGCTTCTAAGAAAGAGTCATACGAGAAAGTGCCGGATGCTGCTGATAAGCCGCCTAAGAGCGATGCCGCGGCCGATGCTGCGAAATCCGATGCACCGCCTAAGAAGCTGGTGAGGTCAGCGGCTAAAATCAAACCGAAAGCCGATGCCAAAGCTGCGGAGGCCGTCAAGCAGAAAGCGCCACTGCCTGAAAAGCCCGAGTCAGCGCCGGTGCAGTAAAAAACTTGTCATCCCGGCGGGCCCTCTTGCGCGAGCCGGGATCCAGGTATCACAGCAAATAAGCTTATGGTTCCCGGCGCTCCAAAATTGTGCTCGCGCAATTTCTGCGGCCGGGATGACATAGGTTTTGTCCGCGCAGGCTTTTAACTTTGCGCGGGTTTTGACAGCCGGTCCAATCGCAGGCGATGACGCTCGTCGGTGAGGAGATGGATGGCTGCAAGCCCGCCCGCGAGTACGGCAATCGCCGTTGAGCCCGCGATCAGAAACATGATCATGACTTGATACTTCGCTGCTTCGACCGGATCGATGCCAGCGAGAATTTGTCCCGTCATCATGCCGGGCAGCGACACAATACCTGCCGCCGCCATGCCGTTTAATATTGGCATCAATCCCGTTCTGAGACTGCGGCGCAGTATGTCTTCAAACGCCTGAAACCGGCTGGCGCCAAGAGCAATTCGGGCTTCAATGGCAGGGCGTTCTCGCACAGCACCCGATGTCATTGCGTCAACCACTAGCGCGACACCAGACATGGCATTGCCAACAAGCATGCCAAGAATGGGCAATAAAAACCGGGGTGCATACCAGGGCGAAGGTTGAATGACAGCCAGCGCAATACAGGTCGTCACAAGGCCCGCAGCGAACGCCGGGCTCGAGCTCATAAGCATCGCCCGCCATGATACAAAACGCCGCTCTTGGCGCATGATGATTTCAGCCCCCGCGCCAACCGCCATCACGGCGGCGAACATAACGGTCCAAATGGGTGAATTCTGCGCGAAAATGAATTTTAAAACGAGGGCGACGATGGCCAGCTGCACAACCATGCGCACAGATGCGATTGCCAAACTCTTCTCAAGCTTCAAACCGTAAGCCACCGAGATCGCTCCATTCAAGAATACGAGCGCGGCAGCGATGATTAAGTCGGTGGCGGATAGTGGAACATAGCTCGTCATGTGTGATTACCCTTAGCCCCGCCAAAAGGTTTAGCCAATTGCAGCCGCACATGCGCGAGACGTTCGATCTGGCTTTGATCATGACTGGCCAGAACAACACTGCGCCCCGCCAGCAATTGGAATTTGATGTGCTCCTCAACCAATGCGGCCGCTTGCGGATCGAGGGACGCAGCAGGCTCGTCCAGAAGAAGTACGCGCGGCTCATCGAGAAGCGCGCGCGCAAGTGCCAAGCGCTGGCGTTCGCCGGTTGAAAGTTCAGCCAAGGGCTTATCAAGCATTTTGGGATCAAGCGCGAACGAGCTGAGCAAACGCGATAAGCGCTCGCTCGAAGATTTCATCCGCAGATCAAAAGCAGGCCGCGCCGTGTCCGTCCACCACGCGGGTTCAGCAGAGGCGTAACGCACCAATCTTCGCCATTTCGTGGCCCGTACTTCAGCTCGTTCGACGCCATCGACAAAGATTTGGCCGGGTGCGATATCAAGATCGGCGATGGCGCGCAGCAAGCGTGTTTTTCCAGCACCAGACGGGCCTTCGACCGCCAGACATTCGCCGTCAGCCACTGAAAACGACAGCGCGGGCAAAGGTTCAACCTTGAGATGATCGACGCGCAGCAAAGGAACCCCGCTCTTCCCCAATAATGAGGAAGCGCAGGCTTAGCAATCCCGGCGTGGCAGGGCTATGGCTAGCATGGGGGCTGTGGATAGACTGGCCGCAATTAGCCAGAGATTATGCCGCGACGCGGATCTGCTGCAGCTTCATTTCAACGATTTCGCGGTTGTAGGGTTTCAACAGGTAATCGTCGGCGCCAGCCCGGAAGGCATTTTTCAGGTCGGCGGTGTCGTTTTCCGTTGTGACATAGAGAATGAATGTGCGGGTCTGATGCGTATCAAGTTTTGATTTGCGAATGTCTGCAATCAGCTCGTGCACGTTGGTGCCAGGAATATGCCAGTCCACTACCACGAAATCCGGAGGATCGCCCTGGATGCGCTCCATGGCGTCTTGCCCGGTTTCGGCTTCACTGACCCGGAAATCAAGGTTTTCGAAAATCAGACGCGTTACCTGACGGATGATGTTGGAATCGTCGATGATCAAGCAATGCTTCATGATGCGGGGCTCGCAAAAATATCTGCGCAATGTCGCGGCCAGCGCCAAGTGCGCTGGGCTTGTCAGAAATGTGACAAAGAAAAGCTAATGCAGCCTTAAGTATTGCAACTGAAACGGGCCATATGAGCCGTGTTAAATGGCTGGCTTTGCCACGAGCAAAATGTCAGCGCCGTCTTTGAGGATCTCAAGCCGCATATTTGCCGTCTGGGCGATCCGGTAGGTGTAGTAGGCCTGGATGTTCATGGCGTCCAAGGTCTGCGGATTGCCAGCCACGAAGTCTGTCAGATATTGCGGCGGACGTGCGCCCGTTCCCTTGCAGCGGATGAGAAAGCTTGGCGTCTCAAATGACCCGCCCATGGCAACGTCGATCTCGCCGCCGCGCGGCAGGGCCGTGACCGAACATGCAACAAGATTGAGCAGCAACTTGACCTTGTCTTTGACCATGTGGCCGGGCGCGCCACGCCACGTTAGCTTGTGTTTGCCTTGCGTAATACCAATGAAGCCGCGGGAAATTTGTTCAGCGGTGTGCAGGTCGATCATCGTGCCGGCCGAGCCCGCCGCGCCAAAAGCAAAGCGCGCAAATTGCAGGCGGGCGGAGGCTTGCTCGGTGACATTGCGAATGACGTTCAGGGCATAAGACTTGGCCTGCGCATCGTCATCCTCGTCAAGGATTTCAAGACCGTTGTAGATGGCGCCGACGGGATTGATGACGTCATGGCAGATCTTGCTCGAAATCAGAGCGGCAAGCTCAAGGTCGGTCGGCGGCACGCGCTGGTTCATCGGTAGCCCCTCAAATGGACCTGGCAGAGCCAAGTTGCGGCAGCTCAAGCGCGACTGCGCGACGCGAGCATACAGGGGCCGCTTGCGAATATGTATCCTGCTCTGATACATGCGCCGCAACAGGCTTGCAAAGCCTGCCCGCGATTTGGACGCGGCCCGCCACTTTTTTATAGAGGCCTGAGTCTTGGCGGCCACGGTGGCATCAGGCTTGTCTTTCACGGTACACATTCGCCTGACCACAGTTTGCAAATAGCGATTCTAAAGGACCGAAAATCCACGCATGAGTTTTACGGGTGCCAACAGCCTGACTGATGCGCTTCTGCCGGCTGTTCTTGAAGCGGGCCGGGTTGAGATGCGCCATTTCACCGGTGGCGTGACGATTGAACACAAGGCCGACCGGTCGCCAGTCACAGCCGCCGACCGCGAGGCTGAAGCCATCATCCTGGCGGCGCTTGCGCGTATTGTGCCAGATATTCCAGTGGTCGCGGAAGAGGCTGCAAGCGCTGGGCTTTTGCCCCCTGCCGCCAACCGGTTTTTCCTGGTTGATGCGCTCGATGGCACCCGGCTGTTCGTCAAAGGCAAGCCAGAGTTTACAGTCAACATCGCGCTGATAGAGAACGCGAAGCCGGTGTTTGGGCTGGTGTACGTGCCGCCAACAGGGTCATTATTCGTCACCCGTGACGACAGCCATTCTTATGCGGCGGTGATTATGCCTGACGCCAGTGAAAGAAGTATCGGCAACATAGCGTTTGAGCGCCTATGTTCACGCCAGCCTGATCTCGCTAATCTACTAGCTTTTAACAGCCGCACCGCTGGCGGGGCGAGTTCTGAATTTCTCAATCGTCTCGGCGTTAAGGACGGGCGGCCACTCGGGTCATCACTGAAGTTCTGCCTGATCGCAAAAGGTGAGGGCGACATTTACGCCCGCTTTGGCGAAACCTATGAGTGGGATACAGCGGCTGGCCAAGCCATTCTTGAAGCCGCAGGCGGCACCGTGGCAACGCTCGATGGCGCAACACTAACCTACGGCAAGGCCGCCGAGGCCTATCTTAACCCGCATTTCATTGCCTGGGGACGCCAGCCCTTGCCGATGCCGCCAGCCGCGCCGGGCCAAAGCGCAAAACGCTTGCCCTAGAATGGCCTATAAGTATCTCGAATCGGCCACACTTTGGTAAAACTAGCAGCTCATCCTAGAGTCGAATCGCGCGCATCGTCCAAAATCTGTTTCCCGGTCTTGGCAATACCGCGCTGCGACACGCCGTGTTCCCCTTGGCCTGCTCATGCTTAGAGGCTTTCAAATGCCGCTTAATTTCCGCTCGTGGCCTGCATCGATCGCTCTGGCGCTCATCGGCGCGCTAGCGTTGCCAAATTCAGCGCATGCTGCGAACGACGCCTACAACCCGCCGGTCGAAAGTGGCGCGGGCGCGCAATACCCAGCGGATGATAGCTATCGCCCCGATTCACCAGCTGACGCGCCGGCGGGTGAAACCTATGAGCCCTACCGTCAGCGCGGACGCGCGCCCCAGGCCTACAGGCCGCTCGATGGCTCGCGCCGTGACGCCTATCGCCCGCCGCAATCCGATCCCGGTGGTCCTGGCGAACCGTATTCAGCAGAGCCAAGATCAGCAGGTCGCGAAGAGCACTATGAGCCCGTTCCGCCACCTTCAGAGGGTGGCCCGGTGGAATCTGGTGGCCGCGGCTACTATTCACAGGGCGAAATCGTCGATGCCGGACACGGCTTTTTCGGTTCTGTCAGCAAGGGCATGGCGTCGGCCATTGAGTGGGCTTTCCAGAAGGCTGGCCGCCCCAACGGATATATTCTTGGCCAGGATGCGGGCGGCGCCGTCGTCGCAGGCCTTCGCTATGGCGAGGGCATGCTGCACACAAAGGACGCCGGAGATCACAAGGTCTTCTGGCAGGGCCCAACTATTGGCTACGATTTTGGCGCCGAGGGTTCCAAAGTCTTAGTGCTCGTCTACAACTTACGCGACCCGTCCGATATCTACGAGCGGTTTGCCGGCGTTCAAGGCGCGGCTTACCTTATCGGCGGCGTGAGCGTCCAGCTTGAAAAATCAGGAAATGTGACGCTCGCGCCCATTCGATCCGGCGTTGGCGTTCGCCTAGGTGCCAATATCGGATATTTGAAGTATACCCGTAATCCGACATGGAATCCGTTTTGAGCCAAAGCTGCCTGTCTTGGCCAGTTCAAAGCCTTGACCTTTTTGGCTGAGACGGGCTTTTTGCGTGACGTGACTCGCGTCACGGGTTGTGACCTCAAATATAACGCCGGGACGAGAGCTTGATTACTGTTTACGCCGCCATGCTGGTACTATTGGGGTTCCTGTTGGCGGCCCTGTTGCTGCTCGTTTTTCTCCCCGCTTACCGCCGCCGTATCGAGCGCTTCGCGACGGAGACCTTGAAGCGCTCGCTGCCCCTGACCGAAGCTGAAATCCGCGCCGACAAAGACCGCATTCGCGCCGAGTACGCCATTGACGTCCATAAGCTCGACATGAAGCTTGAGGACGCGACCCTCTCAGCCGCCCGCCAAAGCGTCGAGATCAACCGCCGCGAAGCCAAGATCCATGAACTTGAGCAGGCGATGGACGCACAGAAGATGTACGTCGATGAGCATGAAAATGCCCGCCGCGTTCTGGAACAAGCGATTATGGACCGCTTGCCGAAAGTCGAACAGCGGCTGACGGAAGCGCGCAAAATGCTGGCGCAGCGCGATTCCGAAATTCATCTCCTCACCGAGACCAGCCAAAAGCAAACGGCGGCACTCGAAGAAGCTACGCAAATCAATCTGCAACAAAGCGACGAGCTGCACCGCGTCCGCTCCGCCCTTGAAACGCGCGCCGCCCGCAATCGCGAGACGCTGGGCGATCAGCGTTTTGACGGTGAAGTGGCGCTGAGGACCGAAATCGAAACCTTGCGCGCCAAAACCCGTGATCAAGGTGCCATGCTAGAGCGCCTGCAGGGCGGCACTGCGGGCTTTATTCCGGCCGAGTCTCAGGACGATGAGCGCGAGCGCCTGAAATCACTTCTGGCCCAAGCGGAAGCTGAACTCGCCGCCGTCAAGGCCGGTGACAAAGAAGGCCGTTCTAATCGCCAGACTTTTGAGTCTAAAGTGCGCGAGCTTGAGGAACAGGTCCGCGATCAACAGGCGGAAGCCGCCAAACTCAATGCTGCGATTAAATCGTTTGAAGCCTCCGCTGCAGCCAGCGTTCCTTCGGGGCTTGATAACCGCATCTCTGCGAAGGCTGAAATCAGCGCACTCCAAACTGAGGTCGATGAGCATCGCCGCACCATTCAGGCTTTGCGGTCTGAGATCGCGGGCAACAATGAGCGCTTGGCCCGTCAGGCCCAACATTTCCGCGACGAGATGCGGCGCTTGAGTTCGGGCGGCAGCGCTGGGGCAGATCGCGATACGCCCTCGACCCAGCCGCGCCGTTCGCTGGCGGATCGCATCGCCCAGCCGCGTGTTCCACAGCCGAATTCAGGCGTGCAGCCGGGCGAGCCATCTGGAGATCAAAACGCTGTGGCGATGGCAACAGCTGCTGCTGCGGCCATCGCGACTGAGGGCCGCCAGGGCGGATTTTTGCGGGCCGTCAATGGCGGGGCCGACGCGGCTGCCGTGCCCGCAAATGATGCCAACGGCCTCAATGTCCTCGTCGATCCAACTCTCCCCGACAACGCGCCAGCGGCCGCCACTGAGGCTCCGCGCCGCCCGCGTCTGCTTGAACGCATCAGCAACATCGATAAGTTGTAAGCCTCCCATCGTCTAACCCTGCGCAGGCGCGCCGGCTTGGAGGTAGGGCGCGGCTTTAGCGAAGGCCTCATGCGCATCGCACGCTGCCATGATGCGATCAATCGTTGCCGTGCCCGGCACAGTAATTTTGAACACGCGCATAACGGCAATGATGCTGGCGAGACAAATGTCGGCCATGCCCGGCTGATCGCCGTGGCAGAATTTTCCAGTTTCTTTGTCGTGGGTCAAGCGCTGTTCAAGAGCTGAGAGGCCCGTCGTGAACCAATGGATTTGCCAAGCCTTAAATGACGCATCGTCAAAGTGGCCGGTGCCCACCAGATATTTTTTAATGCGGCCCGTGACGAGGGGATGCGTATCAGCGGCGAGCATCTGACAGATTGAGCGCACGCGGGCACGGCTATGCGCGTCTTTAGGCAGCAAAGCGGGTGAGGGGTGCATCTCTTCGAGGAATTCCAGGATCGCGAGCGACTGCGTAATCGGCGCATGACCGTTGTCGATGAGCGCCGGGATGGCCGCGAGCGGATTGATCTTGAGAAATTCTGGGCTGCGCTGCTCACCGGCATCAATGTTGATGATGTGCTCGTTAGCCTGGACGCCCTTGAGATTCAGCGCCACCCGCACCCGGTATGTGGCTGATGTCCGCCAAAAAGCATAGAGGTCGTAGTTTGGGGGCCGGGTCATGACATGGTCCTCGTGATTTTCAGGCGTGCTTTCGCATGCCAGCTATTATCTGGCCGCCACTGTAGCCCGATTTTCGAGGGCCAGGGAAAGAACCCGGAAATCCAGAATGTCCGGCTAAAGGCGCAGACTATTTTGCAAGCCCTTGATGTTAACGCTGATAGCTGTGGAGCGTGACGCTCTTTTGTGGTAGATTGATACAGTGCCGAGATGGGTACGCGAGACGCTGGTTCGTTTAACGAGCTGGCGTTTTTTGTTTGGTGCGTCGCATTCAGGATGACGGCTGCGGCTCAAGGCCGCCAAGCTTCCATCTCGCCCTCACCGTCTTCTTCATCCGCTCCCGTGCGGTTGATCTCGCGGATCAGGGCGAACAGAGCTTCCTTCACGCCAAGGCCTGAGACCGCCGACAAAACTAGCGGCGTTTTGCGGGTGGCTTTTTTTAGATCCGTGAGCTTTGTGGTCAACGTCTCAGCATCGAGTGCATCGGCTTTGGAGAGTGCGACGATCTCCTTTTTTTTATCCAAGCCGTTACCATACGCTTTGAGTTCGCGCCGCACCGTCTTGTACGCAGCCGCCACGT
>JAYTQI010000197.1:0-4400 GCA_043746825.1 Hyphomicrobium sp.
CGCGCAATAAACGATCACTCAATTGATCCCCCAGATGCGGCTTTCCGCGAATTCCAAACAGTTGTTAGCGGAATCGCGAAAGTAAATCGAGCGCCCGCCGCCGGGCCAGACAAAATCGGCTTCGATGGCAACACCTTTTGCCACGAGCCGCGCCCGCCACGTTTCGATTTCTGAAGCCGAGGCGCGGAAACATATGTGGCCTGGGCCGATTGCGCCATGCGGCAGCATTGGTATTTTCGCATCCAGCGACTGGGCCTGTTGGGTACTGCTGGGATTGAACACCAGCAGCATTTGATCACCAAGGCGGTAAAAGACGTGCCGCCCTGCTGCTTTCGTGACCAGCTCAAGGCCGAGCACGTCGCGATAGAACACTTCCACTGCTTCAAGATCAGCGGCGTACAGGCAGGTTTCTAGGATGCGTTCGGGTTTCACGACGCCTCCAATGCGGATTCGCGGTGGCGTTCGCGAATCGTCAAAACGATGCCGCAAGGAACAGAACAGTGGCGAGCGCACCGAGCGCACTGCGGCCCGCATGCAGCCCGCCCCATTTCTCGATCAAGGCGCGTGATTTTGGCCCGGCATTTTCAAGCTGTATGTCGTTGAGGACATGATTGACTGGCATGATGACGAGCATCGTGTAGGGCCAGTTGGCGACGAGAATGATTGCACCCGCAAGCCACAGCCAGTTCCCCGTCGTCAGCCATTCGAGCACACCGAGCACAAATCCAATGACAGCGAGTGCCGCCTGCATGGTGAAGCCGCGCGCATAACTCGGTTTCCATTCCTGCAAGAGCGCGCGGTCATCAAGGCCAAGTCTCGCTGGCTGTTCCGCCCAGTTGATGTAAACCGCAGCACCTGTGAACAGCGCTGCGGTGACAAGTGCGAAGGGTCCGAACATGACTAAATCCTCCCTAACTCCCTCTCCTCGTCCTTCACAGGGAGAGGGGAACCTCCTACCCTACCGTCAGCTTCTGCAATTGCACCAGTTCGCCAATGCCTTTTTTTGCCAAAACCATCAATTGATCAAATTTTTCTTGGCTGAACGGCGCGCCCTCGGCCGTACCTTGCACTTCAACGATGCCGCCCGAGCCGGTCATGACGAAGTTGGCATCGGCATCAGCGTTAGAATCTTCAGCATAATCGAGATCGAGAACCGGCTCGCCCTTATACAGACCGCACGAGATGGCGGCGATCTGATCGCGCAGCACGCCGTCTTTGACCATGTCACGCATCTTCATCCACTGAATGCAATCGTGCAGCGCAACCCATGCGCCCGTGATCGCCGCGGTGCGGGTGCCGCCATCAGCCTGAATGACGTCGCAATCAAGACTGATCTGGCGCTCGCCCAATTTCGGCAGGTCTACAACCGCGCGCAGCGCCCGGCCAATGAGGCGCTGGATCTCTTGGGTGCGGCCTGACGGGTGGCCCGTGGTGACCTCGCGGCGGGTGCGCTCCGAGGTGGCGCGCGGCAGCATGGCGTATTCAGCGGTCACCCAACCTTTGCCCTGGCCCTTGAGCCACGGCGGAATGCGTTCCTCTAAGCTCGCCGTGCACAAGACATGAGTATCTCCAAATTTGATCAGGCACGAGCCCTCGGCATGCTTCGATACGGCCCGTTCGATGGAGACGCGGCGGAGTTCGTCGGGCTTACGTTTGGAAGGTCGCATGAGGCTCCAGGGTGCTTTGAGGTTATTGTTTGCCGAGACCCTAATCGCGGGGGGGCTGAGCTTCAACCTTAAAGGACGAATAACTTGCGCCGTCATTTGACCCCAAGTGCTATGATCCTTAATGTTGTATCCCTTGAAACCCATTGTCAGCGATACACTTAAGGTATGACCGACGGCCAAAGCTCGCTTGCCCTGCTCAGCGAACGTTCGCGCACCATTTTGCGCCGGATCGTCGAGAGCTATCTGACGACCGGTGAACCTGTCGGCTCGCGCAACTTGGCGCGGGCATTGCCGATGTCGCTTTCACCGGCGTCGATCCGCAATGTCATGTCGGATCTCGAGCAATTGGGCCTGATTATTTCACCCCACACATCAGCCGGGCGGATGCCGACCCAGCTGGGGCTGCGCATGTTTGTCGATGGCATGCTAGAGATCGGCGATCTGACCCAAGACGAGCGCCGCCACATCGAAGCGCAGATCAGTGTTCAACGCCAGAAATCTCTGGATCAGCTTTTGGGGGAAGCGGGCGAGTTGATCTCTGGCTTGTCGCACTGCGCCGGTGTGGTGGTGACAGAGAAGCAGGTGGCGCGCCTTAAGCATATCGAGTTTGTGCCGTTAGAGCCGGGCAAAGGTCTCGTGGTGCTGGTGGGCGAAGACCAGAACATTGAGAACCGCATTATCAATCTGCCGCCTGGCCTGCCGCCATCAGCGCTGCAGGAGGCCTCGAACTATCTCAATACCCACATTCGCGGCATGACGATCCCCGAAGCCCGCGCGGCGATTGAAAAAGCTTTAAGTTCCGCAAAGGCCGAGCTTGATACGCTGACCCAGAAAGTCATCACAGCGGGCCTCGCCGAATGGTCAGGCGCCAACGATGACCGCAAAAGCCTGATCGTGCGCGGCCAAGCCAATCTGCTCAAAGACCTGACCGCCACGGAAGATCTTGAGCGCATTCGCCAGCTTTTCGATGATCTCGAATCACAACGCGAAATCGTACAACTGCTCGGTGCCTCAGAGACCGCCGAGGGCGTGCGCATTTTCATAGGTTCTGAAAACAAGCTGTTCTCGCTTTCGGGCTCATCACTGATCGTTGCGCCCTTCCGCGACGAAACGCGCAGGATTGTCGGCGTTTTAGGGGTTATTGGTCCTACCCGCCTCAACTACGCCCGTATCATTCCAATGGTCGATTACACAGCCAAACTGGTAAGCCGCCTGATTACCTGACACGTGTGGCTTGATTTTTGGGGATGTGGCGTTGATATCCCTCGTTCAATCCCATCACGGCCGCATTTTAGGAAGAGCGCATGAACGCCGAACACAAACCAGCCGATTCCAACTCAGTGCCGTTGCCTATGACGCCCGGTGAATACGCCGCTGGCGAAGCCGCGCCACGATCAGGTCAGGTGCCGCCGGGTCCAACCTCTGGGGGGCCAGAGATCGGCGTTGCGCAACTCAGAGAGATCGTTGCGGTCCTGCAGAGTGAGCTGGACAACAAGACCGCTGAAGCGGCGGGAAAGCAGGACCAATATTTGCGCACCATGGCGGAGATGGAGAACGTGCGCCGCCGGATGGAAAAAGAAAAAGAAGAAACCGCGAAATACGCGATCTCCAAATTCGCGAAAGATGTGCTGTCGGTTGGCGACAATTTCCAGCGCGTGGTTGGAGCTGTGCCGAAGGGCGCGGTTGAAAACGATCCCGCGCTCAAGAACCTGCTCGATGGCGTGGTTCTGGCTGAGCGCGAATTCCGCGCCGTTCTTGACCGCAATGGGGTGCGCCAGATCGATCCCACAGGCCAGCCCTTCAATCCGCACCAGCATCAGGCGGTGATGGAAAAAGAGGACCTGAGCGTTGCGAACGGTACGGTCTTGCAGGTCTTCCAATCGGGCTATTTGATTGACGACCGCTGCCTGCGCCCGGCCATGGTCGTGGTCTCGCGCGGCGGACCGAAGGCCGCCAAAGGCCCCGATGGGACGCAGAGTTGAGCTGAAACCCTCCGTAACCCTAACAATCGGGGCTAGGAAAGAACGTGATCTTTCCGCAGCTTATAGGCGAAGCCCTGAAACCGCTTAAAAGACCTGACCTATTGCTACCAGCGCGGGTACAAAATTGATAGGGGTTTGGCTGTCACGAGAGGTTGCAGGCCTCAATCGGCTGCCTATATAAGCTGCGGTTACGTCATGGAAATTCTGGCAAGGGAAATCCTGGGGACCGGTGCCGTTTCGCTTTTAGCGGGGCAGGCACGTTGGATGCCAGACGCTGGGTCCACCCGGTTCGCTACATCGAGAAAGAGGATTGAAAGACAATGGGAAAAGTTATTGGCATCGACCTTGGCACCACAAACTCGTGCGTGGCGGTCATGGAAGGCGGCAAGCCCAAGGTCTATGAAAACGCCGAGGGCATGAACACAACGCCCTCGATCATCGCCTTTACCGCTGATGATGAGCGTCTCGTTGGCCAGCCGGCCAAGCGCCAGGCGGTCACCAACCCGACCAACACCTTCTTCGCCATCAAGCGATTGATCGGACGCCGCTTCGATGATCCGGATGTCATCAAGGATCAAAAGCTTGCGCCCTTCAAAATCGTCAAGGGCCCGACTGGCGACGCCTGGGTGGAGAGCCACGGCAAGCAGTATTCACCGCAGCAGATCTCGGCTTTCATCCTGCAAAAGATGAAAGAGACGGCGGAAGCCAAGCTTGGCGAGCCGGTTACGCAGGCTGTCATCACGGTTCCAGC
>JAYTQI010000198.1:0-4388 GCA_043746825.1 Hyphomicrobium sp.
TCTTCTAAGGCGCACGCACATATGATTCGTCTCGACAACATCGCGAAGCAAAACAGCCACCAGATCCTGTTCATCGAAGCTTCCGCCGCGCTGAATAAAGGCGAGAAGGTTGGCCTTGTCGGTCCCAATGGTGCAGGCAAGACGACGCTATTCCGGCTGATCACGGGACAAGAGCAACCCGACGAAGGCCAAGTCGGCATTGATCGCGGCATTACCATTGGCTACTTCAGCCAGGATGTTGGCGAGATGGCGGGCCGCAGCGCGGTCGCCGAGGTCATGGACGGCGCCGGCCCGGTGAGCGCTATCGCCGCAGAACTCGCAGAGCTTGAGGCCGCCATGGCCGATCCGGCCAAAGCCAACCAGATGGACGGCATCATCACCCGCTACGGCGAAGTCCAAGGGCGCTTTGAAGAACTGGGCGGCTACGCGCTCGAAGGCAAGGCACGCGAGGTTCTTGCGGGCTTGAGCTTTTCCCAAGAGATGATGGACAGCGACGTGGCTAAGCTTTCGGGTGGTTGGAAGATGCGCGTGGCGCTGGCCCGCATCTTGCTCATGCGCCCCGACGTCATGCTGCTCGACGAGCCCAGCAACCATCTCGATCTCGAAAGCCTGATCTGGATGGAGGATTTTCTGAAGGGCTATGAAGGCGCACTGATGATGACCTCGCACGACCGCGAGTTCCTGAACCGCATCGTCACCAAGATCGTAGAAATAGACGGCGGACAGCTCACCACCTATTCCGGCGGCTACGAGTTCTACGAGAACCAGCGCGCGCTCAACGAAAAACAGCAGCAGGCCCAGTTCGACCGTCAGCAGGCGATGCTGGCCAAAGAAATCAAGTTCATCGAGCGCTTCAAGGCCCGCGCCTCACACGCCGCCCAAGTACAAAGCCGCGTCAAGCAGATCGAGAAAATCGAACGGGTGGAGCCGCCCAAGCGCCGCCAGACTGTCCAGTTCGAATTTCCGCCCGCACCCCGCTCCGGCGAGGACGTGGCCAGTCTCAAACAAGTCCACAAGAGTTATGGCACGCGCACCATTTACGAGCGGCTCGACTTTCAGGTGCGCAGGCGCGAACGCTGGTGCGTGATGGGCGTCAACGGCGCGGGCAAATCCACGCTGCTGAAACTGGTGGCGGGCGCGACGAAACCCGACGACGGGTCAGTCGCGATCGGTGCCAGCGTCAAGATGGGCTACTTCGCGCAGCACGCCATGGACCTTCTCGATGGCGCTACTGTTGCTAACCCTCAACCGCGCGGCGGCGAGCGCACCGTGTTCGAGTATCTGGAAGATAGTTTCCCGCAGGCAGGACAGGGCTCACTGCGCGCGCTGGCAGGATGCTTTGGGTTTTCCGGCGATGATGTCGAGAAAAAATGCCGGGTGCTGTCAGGCGGCGAAAAGGCCCGCCTCGTCATGGCGCAAATGCTTTTTGATCCGCCGAATTTTCTGGTGCTGGATGAGCCAACGAACCATCTCGACCTAATGACGAAAGAAATGCTGATCACCGCGCTCGCAAATTACGAGGGCGCGATGCTGTTCGTCTCGCACGACCGGCATTTTCTCGCAGCCCTCTCCAACCGGGTGCTGGAATTAACGCCCGACGGCATCCACAAATACGGCGGCGGCTACACCGAATACGTCGCCCGCACCGGCCATGAGGCTCCGGGGTTAAGGGGGTGAGGAGTTAGCGGCGCGTTGTAATTGCCGGGCGGTTTGCATCTTGATTCCCTGTTGGTCCGGCGGCTTTGAACCACTCGGAGTGACATGGGCTGGGTGTTTTTTGCGCCACCTGTCACCCGATGGCGACGGACAGAATTGGTCAGCCAGAATAGAATGCCCGGCATTATTGTTGGGCGACGGCGGAACACCCATATTTTAAGTGTCATGCGTCGGGGGTTGTCATGCGTAATGCGTTTTCACGCCGTTATGGCGCATTGTTGAGCGCGCCTCTTTCACTTCTTATCGCCGGTTGCGCCGTGCACCCGCTGCCTGAAAATGTTGCGGCCCTGAACACTGTCGAAATCGTCGATCACATCCGCTGCGAAACCTATGAAGCGATGCGCCACCAGATCGTGCTGATTTTCAAACTCACGGGCACGCCGGAAGCGCTTGAGACCGCCCGCCAGATCGAGGAACACCCAGAACGCTCGTTGCAGGAGTTCAAAAATAAAACCGCACTTTTGAGACCAGAATATCAAAAGCGCATCGTGGCTTTCAAAAGCACGACGATAGGCTACGGCTTCCGCTTCAACATTTCTGAAGAAAACATCATCAGCAGCGAGCTTAATTTTGGCCTGCCGTGGAATCCGCTCAGCAATTTCACACTCAAGGCTGGCGGCAGCATCGACAAGAAGCGCACCAATACGCGGCGCTTCTTCAAGGTCGATACCTTTGAGGAATTGTTGTTGTCCCATGACTGCCTGAAGAAGACGCTCAACGAAGCCAATCTCGTCTACCCCATCACCGGCAAGATCGGGCTGATGAACGTCGTTGACGATTTCTTCAAACTCACAACCAGCGGCGCCAAGACGGAGGGCTCCCATTCCAGTGACATCAAGAATTTCTCCGAACAGCTCACCTTCACGACGGAAATCACGGGTTCGATTAGCCCTAAGGTGAAGGTGGCGCCAGTTACGGATCAATTCAAACTTGCCGACGCCAGTGGTACGCTGGCGGCAAGCAGAACTGATACCCACGAACTGACGCTGACGTTCGACGTTGGCAAGGGCTTTGATCCGGCGAAAATCGCGGCCAGCGCGCCGGCGCGCCGCGATGCCGTGATCCAAGAGCTCAACACCTTGCGGCTGCTAGATGCCGCCGAACGCCGGGGTGGGGTGGTGGTGGTGCCGTAGGGGGGTGCTGGCTGAGTCCCCGGACGGAGCGCGGAGTTCCGGGGGCACGTCCAAGAAATTTGCGTGCCGTTCCTCCTCACGTTTCTTCGTTTTGCGATTGCGGGCTAAGGGCTTGATCTGCGAACCACACCTCACGTTTCTGCATCGCTCAGCTAAGTCCGCTCATTCGTCCACAAAGCATCTAGCATCGCGACACAGCATGAATTATGATTGCAACTGGACGGAAAGTTTGGGGGGATTCATCCGCATTTAATTTTGGAGGATCGCAAATGTTGAAGTCCTTATTTTTGCATACAGCCTTAGGATTTCTCACGATTGTAGCGAACGTAATATTTGCAACGCCGTCATCTTCAGCCGACTTGCAGTTCGGCCCGTCGCTGACCTACACCAGCGAAAAAAGCCTCGACTATGCCGTGTCTGATGACAAGAAGGCGTTCCAAATTAACTTGAATGAATTCGGACTAGGGGAAAACGGCAAGCCGCCAGAACATCCAGTCTTGACCCGCGCATTATCAGTTGTTGTTCCCATGACGGGTGCGAAGCCCGGGCGGGAGATCATGATACATTTTTCTGGTCTCGCCTTGATGAACCCCGGTGCGCACGGCTTAGCCTTGTTTAACATCAACGGTAAAAATCATATTTTGACTTTCGATCCAAGTAAGAAAGACAAGCCGATCCAAGAGACAATTAAATTCAAGGCGGGAAAAGGTGCTGAAGCACGTATCACCGTGATATTCGTTGTCGATAAAGAGGCTGGGGCGACCGACGGCGCCGGCTATCTGCGACTGACCACGATCCAAACCGATACTTGGAAGACCAAGAAAACTAAGAAATGAGTTGTTAGCCCGCTACTCATCAATACCACGGCTAGCCGGAAACTAGCACTCTCACAATGCCTATTGAAACCAATTTTCTAAGGAGTTTTTCCATGAGGCGCATACTACAGCTCTCAATATTAGTTCTTTTAATGCTTGGTTCTTGCAGCTTTTGGCGTGGCCTGATCTCAAGTTAGCGGCCCCCTCCAGAGATCTTGTCAGCGACAATACCACTGGCGCGAAGGACGAACTTCGGTCTAGTAGCTTACTAACTCCTGTCGCAAAGAATGCTTGCCGCTATGTCCGTGTAAAAGGCTCGAATAAATGCCGGCAACCTAAGCCCAAAGTTGGCGATGACACACCGATCCAGGAAACTCCTGCTTGCGATGAATTCTGTCAACTATGCAAAGGCTTTCGCACAGACTGTGCTGCGGGAAATATTAGCGCTTGCGAGCACGCCGAAGTTTGCGGCTAGCTCAAACTACCCGATAATGCGAAGGAGGGCGCAGTGAGGTTGGCAAGAGGCTTCCAATCTGCCGTCCCTCACTGCCCGCCTTCGCGGGGACAAGCTCTAAGCCTCTCCTCATTGAGTGCAGAAATGGGAAGAGGGAATTGCCCCCTACCCCCGCACCACCTTGACATGATCGGGCGCCAGCCAAATGCGATGTTTGTCGCTTGTACAGAAGCCAACCTCAAAGTATTGCCTGGATGCCCTTGCGCTTGA
>JAYTQI010000199.1:0-1981 GCA_043746825.1 Hyphomicrobium sp.
GCCAATGGCAAGACCGAGTCGCTGGTTTTGTAGAGATCGGATTCTAAAATCTCGCGCAGCATGACAGGCTCGCGCCGCACATTTGGCAATTCAAGACCAATGGCGTTGCGGCCTGGCACAACAGCGGCGCGGACACTGGTGACGCTCATCGAGCGGGCGATGTCATCAGCTAACCCTATAACGCGCGAGGATTTGGTGCCGCGCGCCGGTTCCATTTCATACAACGTGACCACGGGGCCGGGTTTGATGTCCTTGACTTCGCCTTTCACGCCGAAATCCGCCAGTACGTCTTCCAGCAAGCGGGCATTGCCGCGCATGACGGTCTGGGTGAATTCCGGACCAGGCTTTGCGGTGGAGGGGCGCTTCAACAAGTTGAGCGACGGGCGTTTCCAGTCAGGTTCCGATTTGCGGAAAGAGAGACCGCCAAGAAGTCCAGAAACTTTGCCCTGTTGGGCGGGCGTTGTTTTACTGAACGAGGTCGCTGGTGTCTGGCGCTCGCTAGGTGTGGCCACTGAGCCCGCACCTGACGGCGCGAAACGCGCGGCAATGGCCCGGCTCGCAGCCTCGGTGTTTTGATCGAATCCTGAGCCACGAGGAATATGCTGCGCAGCTTGAGCGGCGGTACGGCCTGCCATTGCGGCCTCAATTTCATAAGCGCCAAATCCGGCAGGCGCCTCTACCCCAAACCCGTGTGGCTCGCCATATGCCTGCTGAACTTGATGTGGGTAGCTTTGGCCAAATTGCTGAGCATGTGCGGCAGCGAGGCCGGCCGGGACATGTGTATATGCCTGCCGATAGCCGCCCGTCCAATTCTGCGGCGCGTTCGGATCTGGCGCATATCCTGGAACCGCAAGTTCCGCGGCTGCGCCATAAGGATTAGAATTTGCGGCCTTGACTGATTTTTTTGCCCGCCATGACGCCCACAGCCCTGATACCGCTTGGCTAGTCTTCGCGGCAAGCTTGGGTTCAATCCGGTTTTCGGTCTTCTCAGCGGGCGTCAGGAGATCGCGGATCACAGTTTCGAGATCGAGGCCAATGCTTTTGGCGAGCATCGCGACAGCACCAGAATTCAGAACTAATGCGCTGGCGAGATTGGCGCGGTCAGCGTTGAGGATCGCAAACAGATTGCTCACAAGCCGGAATAGCCCGTCGCCCATCAAGCCGCCATAGCCATGATGCAGCGGCCAGCTCACAATTACCGGGAATGCCGATAGTCCGCCAGCAATCGCCGAAATCGAGAGGGGATAGTACAAAAGCTTCACGCGGCCACTTGTGACGCGCTCGCTGCCAATAAGCTCAAGGCCCCACACCATCGGCGCCAGCAGACCGATGACGGCGGCGAAGCCAAATGTTTGCAGCAAGAGATCGGAGAAAACCGCGCCCAAAGGTCCAAGCCAGTTGCGCGGGACTGCGGTTGTGGCGTGCGTCAGGCTGGGGTCTGACAATGACCACGACAGCAGGCTCAGCCAGACAAGCGCAACTGCGCTAAGGAGGACAATCCCTCCGCAGCGTCCTAGCCAGCCCAAGAGCCGGTCCTCCAACGACTGCGGCAGCAGCCTCTGAGGATCAATGCCTCGCGTATCAAGCGACATCAGCGCGAACGAACTCAACTTTTGACGTGCTTCATCTCGGAAAACCGGGAGTCCACTTTTCCGGAAGCACGTTTGGGACATGCTTCTTCTCGGAAAACCGGGAGTCCACTTTTCCGGAAGCACGTTTCGGACATGCTTCTTCTCGGAAAACCGGGACCCACTCCTCCGGAAGCACGTTAACGCAGCACGGAAATCGTGCGTTCGAGCGCCTCCCGGACCGTCGCGGGATCGTGAACCAAAGCAACGCGCACGTATTGGGCGCCCGGATTGGTCCCGTCTCGGCCGTTTTGGGCCAGGAAGCTACCGGGTATCACCTTGACGCCCTTACGTTTCCATAAGGTTACCGCCGCCTCTACGCCGCCGCCATTTTGGCTCATGTCGAGCCAAAG
>JAYTQI010000200.1:0-4376 GCA_043746825.1 Hyphomicrobium sp.
ACGCGCGCAAGCTCGCGCATGACCTTTTCGGGGTCCGGCACCACGGTGATGACATACATCGCCACAACCGTATCGAAGGTGTTGTCGGGGAATTGCAGATTGCTGGCGTCCATCTCGTAAAGGCCCGCAACGTTTTTCAGACCTTCGGACTTAACGCGCGCGCGGGCTTTGTCGAGCATTTCAGGCGCGAGATCGATGCCGGTGATTTCAAGGCTAGACTTATAGTCGGGCAATGACAGTCCGGTGCCGACGCCAACTTCAAGCACTTTGCCGTGGCTGCCGTTGATGACCTCGACGGCATGGCGGCGCCCGGCGTTCGAAACTTTGCCAAACGTGTAGTCATAAACGGGTGCCCAGCGGCGGTAGGCATCACGCACGGCTTCCTCGTCCATCTGATGAGCAGACGCGTCGAAGCCATCCTTCAAGACCGCAGCTTGTGGGCCGCGTTCGCCATTGCGGGCCGTTCTCGAGGGCTGCTGCTTATCACTCACGTCCAACCTCCATCACTTTCACTGTCAGTCTGGCTTCAATGTCCGCCGGCAGCCAGATACTGCACTGGGTCGCTATGTGGTGCGAGCAGTTCAGGCTTCAATGTCTTGGCTATCCATCCGCCGCCGAGAACGCGGGCAGCGGGCCCACCGTCAGAATAGAATACACAGGCTTGGCCAGTGGCGACACCCTCCTCGCCGTCGCAGAGGGTCACTTCAACTTGGCCATTATCTAGCCACGAGAGGGCAGCGGGGCGCGGCGGCTGCGACGAGCGCATCCGAACATATACGTCCAAGCCGTGGGCTGCGACATCAGCCAAGGGCTTATCCCCCAGCCAATTGGTATCTCTGAGAATAAGCCCGGTGGTGGCGAGGGCAGAGCGGGGGCCAACAATAACTTCGTTCTTGGCCGCATCGAGCCGCACGACAAACAGCGGCTCCGCAGCCGGAATCTTGAGACCGCGGCGCTGGCCAACGGTGTACTTGATGATGCCCTGGTGACGGCCCAGAACCCGGCCATCAATATGGACGATGTTGCCAGCTTCTGCGGCACCCGGCTTCAAGCGTTCGATAATATCGCTGTAGCGGCCTGATGGGACAAAGCAGATGTCCTGGCTGTCGGGCTTTTCGGCAACCGGCAAGGCAAAGGTACGTGCAAGCTCACGCACCTCGGCCTTAGGCAGGCCGCCGAGCGGGAACCATAACTTGGCGAGTTGACTCTTCGTGATACCAAACAGGAAATAACTCTGGTCACGCTCGGCATCGACCGCGCGTGCGAGTTCCGGGCCGTTGGCGCCTTCGACCCGCTGCACATAGTGGCCCGTGACCAGCACGTCGGCGCCAAGGTCATTGGCAGTGCCGAGCAGGTCCCGGAACTTAATTTCGTTATTGCAGGTCACGCACGGGATCGGAGTCTCGCCTGCAACGTAGCTATCGGCGAAACTGCCAATGACTTTTTCGGCAAATCGCTTTTCGTAGTCGAGGACGTAATGCGGAATCCCAATTGTGTCGGCAACCCGGCGCGCATCGTGAATGTCCTGGCCTGCACAGCAGCTGCCTTTCTTGGCGGTGGCATTGCCGTGGTCGTAGAGCTGCAAGGTGATGCCGATGACGTCATGGCCCGCCGCCTTCATCATGGCAGCCGCGACCGAGCTATCAACGCCGCCGGACATGGCGACAACGATGCGCTTCTGAGACGAACGCGGGGCTGCCGGAATTGGTGCGTCAGGGATCATTGGGTCTGAAATGCCTCGGACCGTTGCAGGCGGCGTCGCGATTAAAGGGCCATCATAGCGGTTACAGGCCGCCCGGGGACAGAATTCAAGCCATTATTATTCGAAGAACTGTGCCCCTTGCAAGGCGGCGAAACGCGCTTCAGGCCCAATTGGCCCGAATTTCGCTAGTGCCTGGGTAGGGTTACCCCAGGTGTTCCAGTCCGGGATAAACCTTAATGAGACCATTACTGGGAGACCGGTAGACCTGGATTAGCACGCCCATTTATGCCATGTTTACTCAATGGGTTAGGGCTAATTTAATGGCAACCGGTTATAACAAAGCCTTGGGTCAGCGAGTGTGTATTGAGTATCATGACCGAACAACAGATGAGAGCCCGCGGGCGTTATGTGATTGGCCCCGATGGGTCGCCACTAACAATCGCCGACCTGCCACCGCGGGATACAAAGCGGTGGGTTATCCGGCGTAAAGCCGAAGTCGTCGCCGCTGTCCGCGGTGGCCTCCTCAGCATGGAGGAGGCGTGTGAGCGTTATAAGCTGACCGTCGATGAATTCCTGTCCTGGCAGCGCTCAATCGACAAGCACGGGCTTCCCGGCTTGCGGGCGACGCGCGTCCAAGATTACCGGGAATAAGCTTAACAGCTATCTGAGAATTTTAAGGAGCGGCGCCCTGTGCGGTGGCGCTCCTTAAGTATTTTAAGGTTTCCCGGATCGCTAAAATTTTAACGCCTCGAATCGCTGGCCATAACGGGCAGCGATCAGGACTTTCCCGGCTTTTGCGCTACAACCTTTGCATTGGTTTTCTTAGCATTCGCCGTCTTGGTGCTGGCTGCCGGGGCTTGCGGTGACCAGGTGCCGGCAATGGCGCTGTTTGAGCAGGCCGTTTCGCCCTTGGACCAGCGCTCAACATCGGCCATCATGGCACTGCCCATTGGCTCCGGCATCTTCAGGTTCTCAGACTGAACTGATGCCGTTTCGCCGGCCGGCACGATGCCCACGCGGAAGGCCTTGGGTCCGCGCGGGTTGGGCTGGCCAAGTTCGCGGGCGTGAATGACGATTTCGGCTTTTCCCCCGCGCGAAGCGGGCTCAGCTTCGGCGTGATATATGTAGCCAAGCTTCAAAGGCCCATTGGCGCCGAACCAGCAGGCCATCGCGCCGCGTCCGATGCGGGCGTAAAGCTCGGTCGGAGAGCCAATTGAGCGTTCGGAACTGTCAGCCCCAATCGCGGAAACGCTGGCGAGTGACGGCATGTCCGGCAGGCTAAGGGTGGGCTGTTCGCTCACACTTGAGCAACCGGCACCTATCAGTGCCAGTCCAAGGACCGCCGCGAACCTGGTTGTGTGCTCAACCATGCCGGTTAGATGTCATCCCCATTTGCGGCCAGCTTGAAATGCTGACTATCCCTTGCGCAGGTCTTCACGAATCTAGCCGCCAGGATCGTCAAGACGACGTAACCGTTTGCCTCGACCTGCAGCATGGCACAAGAGGGTTATCCACGGCCGCAGAAGTGCAGACTTGGAGTATAAATGCAAAAAGGCGGCACCGAGGTGGCACCGCCAGGAAAATGTTTATCTCTGTCAACGCTTAAGCCGCTTAACGCAAGGCGGCACTTGCCACGCGTTCGGAGCGGCGGCGGCTGGAATGCAAATCATCGCGGGTTTCGCCTTGAGCGCTCAAGCGCACGAACTGTTCGCTGGCGTCATCGCGGTCGCGCTGGGCGGCCACGAGCCTCTCGCGCAGACCCTCAGATGAGGTTTTGAGGTTATCACGGCGCTGGGCGGCTGATTTGGCGAAAGTCGAATAGGAGAAATGGCCAGTATCGCGAATACCGGTCCGGTCTTCTTCTGACTGAATCTGGCGTTCAAGATCGACGATCATCTGGTCGAACTCATGAATGGTTCGCTCAAGGTCTTCGACCTTGCGGATCTTGTCATCGACATCGCGGCGCTTAAGGCGCAGGACGTTTTCGCGTGCTTTCATCGTTCGATACCTCAAACATGCTCGAACAGCGGTGTAAACTTAATGAACTCAACTCAAGAAGCGTGCCAGCCCGGGCGGTCCCGGCTCAAACAGCTGCTCATTAAGCTGCGTTAAAGCTAGCAGGAGGTCAAGTTGTGTTAGCTCCTTTTTAGCCTTGATATCTGGTATAACAGCTTGCCATTAAGTTGCGGTAAAGCAACGCAAACCTTTTTCTCGATGCTACGATGATCAGAGGCCTGTTTTTCGCCTGCAGGCATCTAGGGCCAAGCCACGAATTCTGTTAGCTGTTGATTCGACATCGACAAACGGCCAGCTCGCGCGGGCCCAGGTTCTGACGGGGTGGGTGCCCGCCGGATCAAGGCGCGGGACGGCGGTTAAGCGGTCGCGAGGGGAAAGTTTTACAATCTTAAGGTGTTATGGCGGGCCAGCTTGGCACGAGCGGGAGAGCTTTGTCTCACGCTTGTCTCAATCCTGGGCGGCAATGGGGAAATCCGGCAACGGTCTCGCTGTGCTTGTTTCGAGATTTTTTACGGATTCTGAATATGCCTTAACAAAATTAGGGTTTGTTAACTTCTCACCGCTAACTTCCTAACGAAGGCTTAGCTCGAAGCAGTTGTGCGTTCTCTTTGGGGCGGAGAGCAATCGGGACGCAGACGAAGCACGAGAGGAACGGGCA
>JAYTQI010000201.1:0-10113 GCA_043746825.1 Hyphomicrobium sp.
ATCGACGGCCTTTTGCACGCGCTCTTTCAACGCTTTGTCTTGGGCCACGCCAACTTGTGCCGCGACAGCGTTGGCATAGACGAGAGGGAGAGCCCGCGACACGGTCTGCTCGGCGCAGCCATACGGGTAGCGGTCGAGCTGGGTCAAAAGCGTTGGCACGTCCAGGCGCGCCGCTGGCCCGACCGAGATGTTGACGCGGGTGCGCGAGGCAATCAGATCGTGCACGATGTCACTCGACACTGTCATCTTGCCGCCCTTCTCTTTGAGCGATGAGACGGTGGTGCGCTTAATGTCGCCAGCGGGTGGCAAGACGTTAAACGTCATTTCGCGTTTGACCGCGATATCGCCAGGGCCGGTGACTGTGACTTTCAGCGTCACGGGCCCAACATCTTTCGGCTTGAAGGCGATTTTTTCGATCTTCTTGTCGCCGGTTTTAAGGTCTGGGGAACGCTCAGCCAGCGAAGTCAGGCGTTCGTTCCCAGCGTCACCCTGCTTTTCAAACAGCGCGATTTTATAGGGCGCCGCAGGGCCCTCGACGTTATGGACATCAAAGGCAAGCTGCACTTCATCGCCTAACGTTAGGAAGCGCGGCACTGTTGTGGTCAAAGCGATGGCATCGCGGACGATCAGATCGCCGGCGCCGTGGCCAACTTTATCATGGCTCCAGGCCACCGCCATCACACGGACGGTGCCGTTGAAGTCTGGCATTTCAAAATCAATATTGGCTTTGCCGTCGCTGCCAACTTTAATGATGCCGGAATACAGCGAGACCACGGTTTCAACCGTTGGGTTGCCTTGCATAGCAACGCCGCCCGAACCATCGCCGCCCGATTTCAGCTTGCCGCGTTCCGCCCGCATGCCGTCAATCAGGCGGCCATAGAAGTCGCGAATTTCAAAGCCGAGTTTGCGTTGGGCGTGGAACCAAGCTTCCGGGGCGGGCGTCTCATACTTGGTGAGATTGAGAATGCCGAGATCGACGGCCGAGACGGCGACGCGCACGTCTTCGCCTGCTTGAATGCCCTCGATCTTAAGGGGCACGGTCATCTTGGCGCCGGATTTAACTTTGGCGGGTAGATCGAACGTGACTTTGAGTTCAGATGCGCTCTGGTCAAGGCCGAGCCACTTGATGCCGATGGCGCGGCTTGGCATACGTTTTTGGTCCTCGATCATTGGGCGATAGAGCAGTGCGGTGACGTACGCGCCTGGCCCCCAGGCAGCATCGACTTCGACGGGGACTTCGCCGCCGCCTTTGGGGAGGTCAACTTCCTTGATCTGGTTAAGGCCGTTGCCCAGAACGGTGATCAAGGCTTTACCGCCTTGTTTAGAGGCAATGCGCAGCTTGGCGATGTCGCCGGTTTTGTAGGTGGGTTTATCCAGCGCAATATCGAGCTGCTCGGGGCTATCGACCGCATCGCCAGAGGTATACCAGCCGGAATTGAAGATGACCGATGAGGCTGGGCCATTGGGTTCCGTTGAGGAGACGTCGAGGCGATAACGGCCCCAGCCAATTTTCTGCGAAAGTTTGGCGCTGGCATCAGCCAGTGTTACGAGGGCGCCGTTGCCAACTTTGCGTTTGACGGTGACGGCTTCATAGGTCCATTGGCCGTCGCGGCGGTACCACTGCCAGTTGCTATCGAGGCGGGTCAGATTCCATACAAGTTTGTCGGAGGCGACAGGTTTGCCTGCGTTGTCGAGAAGTACGACGTCAAATGCGGCGTCTTCATCCTCGGCAACGGTTGAGCCCTTGTAGGCGGGCTTGATGCCGATGCGAGCCTGCTTCATATCAATCGGCAGCGTGATGGAGCGCTCGATCATGCGGCCACCCTGCTCGCGCAATTTCAGCAGTAACTGCGCTTCCAGCGGCCGCGCAGTTTTTGGAACAGCCGGCAGCAGGATTGGAATGTCGGCCAAACCCTCGGCATTGGTGATCAGGTTGGCATCCACCGGCTTGCGGATCGGGTTGATCACCTCATCCGATTGTCCGAATTGGTAGCCTTCATAACCGGTCACTGCCTTGTTGGACGGTTTGACGACAATCTCGCCTTCAAGGCCAAGACCCGCAGCGGGTGGGCCATAGAGGTAGCGCCCAACGGCTTTGATGATGCCTTGCTCTTCGGGAACGAGCGCTGCGGTTGCTGCTTCCAATTTCATGTCGAGGCGTTCCGGCACGAAATCTTCGACCAAGAAAGCGCGCTCCGCGATTGCACCTTCCTTCGGGTCGGTGTGCAGGTAGACGCGCCAGGTGCCGGTCATCGCGGTTTTGGCGAGAGCGAGAATAAGCGAACGCCCACCAAGCCCCTGGTCGTTCATGAGGTAGCGGGCGTGCTCGACACCATCAGGGCGCGAGACAATCAGGGTTGTTGGCAAGGTTGCGGCTTTGCCGAGAGAAGAACGCACAAGCGCGGTGACATTGACCTCTTCGCCCGCGCGATAGACGCCGCGCTCGGTATAGACATAGGCGTCGATCGGGCCTGGCACGTCGCGGCCTTTGACGCCACGGTCGGAGAGATCAAAAGCATTGGTCAGCAGATCGAGGAAAGCGTACTCGCCCGTACCCTTTTCTGCGACTAGGACGGCTGGCTGCATGCCGCCTTCGCCTTTAACCAGTGCCGCATCAAACTTGGCGTATCCCTTGGCGTCAGTTTGGCCGGTCGCCAGCACTTCGTTGTTGCGGGCCAGAAGTTTGACGGTGGCGCCGGAAATCGCGGTCGTATCCGCGAGTGAGCGCACAAAAGCGTGGATGCCGTCGTGGCCTGAAAAAGCTGTCAGGCCCATATCCGAGACAATGAACCACTGCGTCGCGCGCTGCTTGTCGTCACCCCGGACTTTTTCGCCGGGCGTCGCCACGACGATGTAAGCGCCGGGCTCTAGCTTGCCAGTAGCTTCAGTTACGGGAACGGCGGTGGTGACGTCTTCGTTGAGTTTGACGGCAACATCCATTTCGCCGGAAAACACTTTAACGCCGGTCTTATCGCGGATGTTGTCGACTTCATAGCCCGACAGCTGGCGCTGGAATTCACCAGATTGCAGTGTCGCGGCCAGATTGCGGTCGCCGATGCGATAGACCTCAACCTCGATCTTCTTGGTATTGATCGTAACAACAGGAATGCCCTGCTGGCCGCGGCTTGGCAGCACATAGGCTTTGCCAGTGAAGCGCACGAGGGGTGAGCGGTCCGGCACGTAAATCCCCAGGTCAGCGGTCTTGTTGAGAGTCTCACCAACTTCCGAAGGCAGGCCGGATTTGATCTGCACCTGATAGCGCTGGCCATGGGTCAGGCCTTCAACGCACAACTGATGGCCCTCTTGCACCAGGTTTTGCGGGTCTTTACCGTCAACAGCGACAAACTTGGCGACATCGCTTTGGGTGCGCGACAGATCTTCGGAGAATTGCAGGCAGACGCGCGGCGGGGTGGCCTCAGCGTCAACCTTATAGTCCATCATGCGGAAGCCGTGCTCGGCGCGCAGCTTGTCATAAGCTTCGCGCACCGGCTGATTGTCAGCGATCTCAAGTGAGAGCTTCAGGGCATCAATCGCCGGGCGCCAATACGAGCGCCGCTCTAAGGCTTGTCCAAGAACGGCCAGGGCGTCGGCTTTGGCGGGTCCGTCCTTGGCCAACTCATAGCCGCGATACGCTGCGCCGGATGCATTTACGGGCAAATCGTAGCGCTCAGATCCCTTATCGGGATCGGGCTTGATGGCGAGCAGGGCTTGCGCAAGGCGGACCCAGGCCTCTGAATCTTTGTCGTTGAAGGCAACCGCGCTGGCGAGCAGGCGAGAGGCCGCGCGCGGATCAGCGAGGAATATTTTATTGGCCTCAATCTTGAGGTCCGCCGGCTTTTTAACGTCAGGCTTCCAATTGGTCTTTAGATACGTCTCGTAGCGCTTGGCATCAGCCGCGACGCCTTGATGCAAGAAGGGCTTTCCATCAGCGGTCAATTGAGCGGCGGAGAAGATGGCAAAGACAACAAAAGCAGCGAGGCGCGATATAAATTGCATGGAGAGCCACCTAGATCAAAATTAGACCCCGCGAACGCTGCGGGAGGGCACAAGCGTTCAATACGAATATCGGGTGACTGTGGCAGGATATGTAGCCCAACAGGCATGAAGCGAGGGGCCTAAGCAGCAATTAGGGTAATATCCCCGCATTCCCGAATTTGCTGGAATTTTCGCAAGTTCGCTCTCAACGTTAAGGGCAGGAACGGCTAGAGGAAGCACCCTAAAAACAAAACTGCCACCGGCTGGGGGTCCGGTGGCAGCATACGCAGGGCAGACGGCGGGAAACAAAAAAGCGTTATTAACGGCGCGAGACGGGGCGGCCGTCCGAGGCTGATTGCGATTGGCTGGCCAACACCGCGTCGTGGGCGAGACCTGCAGACCCGCGCACCGTCTTCAAAGGCTTGGCATGAGGCCAAACACGCGCGAACGAAGACTCAGCATGACGGAAGGCGGTGGCATCGCTGTCGGCGTACATTTCAAAGGCATCGCGTTTCGTCGGATCGCGGCGCATGCAGTCGCCAATCCAAATCCGGCCGGGTGAGAGAACCAGCTGCTCATGGGCAGCGGCGAAGCGGGCATCGTTCAGCACGCGGGCGTCAATTTCAGAGATGTCCAAAAGCGACAGGGCCGGAATGGCTTCTTCAAAGCTGGGTTCGGTCTCGAATAGAATGGCGCGGATTTCAATACCAGCGGCGGCGATGTCATTTGCCAGTGCGTGGAGAACGCGGACGACGGGGCTGTCAGGCGCGCGCGCGATCACGGTATAAAAGGCTGGCGGAGAGCTGGCAGTACCGTCTCTGCTGCCGGCAAGATCCGACAACACAAAATCCTTGAGCTTAGCTTCCTTTTCCTCGCGGTTGGCAGGGAGGATCGGATGGGAAGCGTTTAAGCGCATGATGGTCTTTTCCTGGTTGTCCTGGCTAGAGAACTTTTTGCTCTCAAGGCTCAGGGTTTTTTTCTTGTTGCAGCCTATTAAGGCGCGAAGATTGTTAAACAAGCGTTGAAGACTGTCTCGAATGCGAGCGCCGCAGCCTAAGTCCCTTGCGGATAAGTAATTTTTTATTCGGCGGCTGGTGGCGCCATCCGGCTGATGATCGCCAAGTCGTGATCAGAAAGCGTGTCAGTGTCGAGGTCTTTGGGTTCAAAGTGGCCATCGTCTGGATACGATGTATCGGACGCCAATTTGACGCCTGGTTTTAACGATCTAGATCCTGGCTCGATTGCGCCATTGGCTTGTGCCTTGGCGATGGCGGCGCGCAATGAGCCCGGCATGTTGGCTTCGTTCACAGGTAAAGAAAAGGTTGCTGTCTCGCGGCTGAGCGTAACATCGACCGTATCCTGGTTAGGCTGGCGTGGCATCGGCACCACCACGCTGGCCTCGCGTGGTTCAGCTGTTGCTGGCAATGTATTGCTATTCGCGGCTTTGACGGTGACCTCCGCTTCCGGCACCGGCGGCGGGCTCGAACGGGCTAAGCGCGGCGCTTGCAGGGCGTTGGGATCACGCGGCGGGTGCGTTGCCGGGTTCTGGCGGTATTGGGCGTAGGGACCATAACGCGCGGCATCGTAGGCATCTGCCGGCGTTGACGGTTTGTTAGCTGTTGGTGATGGGTTGGCACGCGGCGGCCGACCCGCCCAATTGATCGGGCGAGGGTTGTCAGTTGAACGTTGCGTTGACAGTGGTTGGGTTGCCGCCGGATTTGGTCCGCGCACGGGAGAGGGCGGTTGCATTTGCGCAGGCGGTGCCATGACCTGCGCTGGAGCGCGCGGCAAAGCCACGGGCATCGGGCGCGCGATCAGAGCCGGGTTGCGGCGGCCCTCGGTTTCGGAGCGTTTTGCAGCGCCCATGATTGCGCCAAGAATGATGTCCGACCAAGCGCCGTCGGTGAATTTATAGAGGCGGAAGGCTTCGGCGCCCGAAAATTTTGAGCCCTGGCGTTTGAGACGTTTTTGAATGCCGCTGGTGGTTGGCAGCATGGCGCGCTTGAAAATCCGCTCTTTCTCAAAACTTGCGAACAAGTTGGTGAGGAGCTGCGCTTCAACGCGCAGGTTTTCGCGCTCTTGCGGATTGAGCTTGGGCGGTGCGTCGAGAGGGACTGCGACGTAATAATCACCGTTCATATCAAACACGACATGGCGGAAAATTTCGAAGTTCTCGCGGATCTGGCGGTCTTTATGGATGTCATTGAAGCGGCTAAGTATCTGGATCACAGGCCCAGCTTCCGCAGCTTGCATTTTGGGTAGCAGGCCACCCAAGCGGTTGGCGGGCTTGGTGACCATCGAGACGAGAAACAAGCAAAGATCGACGAACAGCGCCACAGCCAGCGGCACGTAATCGCGTTTCGATAGTCCGCCCTGCTCAGCGCTAAGCGCGCGGGCTTGCGTTTGCGCGGACGCTTCAACGGACTGGACGGCTTTCTTTTGCAGATCGCGCAGCTCGTCCGCAGAGGGCGGCATCTTGAAAGAGAGCAGGCCGTAGAACGTCGTGGTCAAGCGCCGGAAGGCTTCAATAGTGGCCTCCGAACCTTCAACCGCCGCGATCTGCGGTTTTTCCAGTTCAGGCAACTGGTCGATGGCTTTGACAACGCCGCGCAAGGCTGTTTGCAATTGAGGGTCAGGGCACGAGACGTTGCCGCCCTTAGGATCGCCAAAGATGGTTTTTTCGGCGCGGTCGGCGAGATCAGTACGGATCTGGCGGAGCTGCGGATCGGTGCGGAAGGCGTTAAAGCCCGTCACGGTCAAATCAAGCTTACGGCCAAGTGCCCGCAAAAATTCGTTGCGGTTTCCGCTCTTGATGTCAATTGTCGAGATGTCTGAGGTCACGATCTTTTGCAGATCGCCATTGAGCGCCGTCATGTCGCCTTTGACGGCGCCAACGCGGCCTTCGACGAATTTAGACGCGAATGAAAAACGCTGGGCGTCCTCTTCGCGCATTTTGCGGCGCGGGCCATCACCGGGCTTTGAATTTGGGCATGACGTGCCGCGCGTGCGCTCAATTTCGGCCTTTTCGGTCGAGACTTGTGTCAGTTGAATGAGGGTGGCTTGCAGCTGCTCAAGCCGGGTTGAGGCGGCGTGGAGTGAGTTTTGCACTTGGCTGACCGCGCTTTCGGCTGACCGAGAGGCCTCACCGTGGCTTTCCAAAACCTTCCAATAAAAGCCAAAGCCAAAGCCGATCGAGATCAGCGACAGAAAAACGTAGCCAAAAGCGTAGAACGCTTTGGTGAGGAATGGATGGGGTTTGAAGAGCTGGTCCAACAGCCAGATGATCATCGTCATCAACATGGCAACCGAGAAGCCGATGATGACGCGGTGGACGATGGGCAGGTCGCCCATGTTGGCTTCGATCAGTTCCAGCATGCCAACGTAGGTCGCAACCCACGACAGAGCGCCGAGACCAAAGATCAGAAAAGCGCGTTTCCAGTCGCGGACTGGCTTAGCGGGCTTGCCATCGTCATCGCCAAAATTGGTGTTCGCGGGTCTTGAACCCAGCGTGTGGCGATCTGAAAAGTCGGCATCAATATTCATGGCATCCTAGCCCACTCGAGGGTGCTCGATGCTCTCACCTTGAGCGCGGGGTGGGCGTTTTTGATGTTTGAACTACGGCTCCGGCATGGCGAATACCGGGCCGTTTTCGAACAGAATTTTTAGGGAAAGCTCAATTGGGGCTCAGGACTTTTGCCTGTTCTTCACCCGCAGACAGCGATTTTGGCTGAGCAGTTGCTGTGACAGTGGCGGCATTGCGGTTGACGGAGGCCAGCGGTACCTGCCGGGTATGAAGCAACTGTCTTGGGGCCAGCAAATCGCCGCGCGGATTTGCTTTGGCATGTGCCGCCAAGTCACCAAGCAGCTCTTCGAGCAAGGGTGCCGCAACTTGGGCTGCGTGCAGGCTGTGGGCCCAGGGTTCGCTCGCCGAGCCGGTACCGACGACAACGACATAAGAATAAGCCGAGCCGTTGGCGAACTGGAGCCCGCCTGAAATCCAGGCGTCAACCGTGGCATTGGGATCGCTGGTGACTTGCGTGCCAGTTTTGGCGAAATGTAAGCGCAGATCGCCACGCCGTGCGGCGCACCAGGCGCTGAGGCTCTTCAGGGTACCATGTGAAATGCCATTGGCCTGGTAACACAGCGGCGCTTCAAGGAAGGCTTTGAGCAAGGGCGTGGAGCTGCGCCGGATCAAAGTATTGGGCACTATTGGGGGGCTCGCGTCAGCGGCAACACCTGCGCCACCGTCACCCTTGAAAGTATAATCATAGCCTTTGACAAGGCTTGGCATTTTGACCGGCTTTCCTGCGCGTCCGATCAGGGCTGCGAGAATGACGGACGACATATGGTGGACGCGGCGGGGCGCACCTGCGATCTGGCCAAGCACGACGGCGGTTGAGGGCGGTGTGCCGCCACCTTCAGCAGCAGGCGGCATCGCAAAGCCTAAGCCGTCGATCAGCTTTTTGATATTGGCCTGTCCAACTTGTGCAGTGCGGTTGAGCAGGGGCGCGTTGAGTGAGCACGCAAACGCCACGAGCGAGCGGCGGCCGTGGTGCGCAGGGCCGCCCTTGTCGCAGGTTTCAAGGCCGTGAGAAGGCGCTTCGGTATCGAGATACAGGCTGTCGGTTGAGTCTTTGCCCTCATTGGCAATGGCCATCGCGGCGATCATTTTGCCGGTGGACGCGATCATCCGGCTTTCGCGCGATGGATTGTAAAGGCCCGTGTCCTTGGCGCGTGCGGTGCCGGAGCCGAAATAGGGCGCGGTTTCGCCGGTCTCGTAATAGCGGACGATGTCGCCATTGCTGTCGGCGGCGACCACAACGACGTTCGGTATTTTTTTATCAGGCGCGACGCGCTTAGGGTCCAGCGTGAAGGCTGGATCGATCTTGGAGCCCCATTTGCCATCGAGAACGGTCAGCTGCTTTTCGATTTTCTCTCGGAAGCCGAGGTTTTCGACGACGTCAAAGGTGGTGGTGACGCCGCGCACATAATCGCGCCAGCCAAAGCCGTAGATTTGCTTCATCTCCTCGCGGATGCCAAAACGCGCTGAGGGGAGCAGCACGTTGGCGCGAATTGCGGGATTGGCCTCGGCCCGTTTGGCATTCTCGGGCGCGTACTGCTCAAGCGCTTTTTGCAGTTTGGGCCGCACCTTAGGATCGGGCGGCCCGCCTGCAAGCTCCACCAGCTCGAATACCGTTTTCTTTTTTTCGGCTTCATCGGTGATGAGTTTTTCAGCGCAGGTGCGGGCGCGCACTTCCGTGATATAACGCCAGCGATCAAGCCGCACCGCGTTCAGACGCTCGTTGCCTTGCAAAAGTATAATCGGCTTGTTGACGGCTGAGGCGAGCACAAACTGTTCGGCAATCGAAAGATCCTTAGCTTCCTTACCGAACACAATGTGGCTCGTCACTTCAACACCGTGCAACGCTTGACCGCCTGTGCGCTGGGCGAGCCAGATGTGGTTCGCCGCCCATTGCTTGAGAAGTGTGTCGTCCCCGCCGCGCGTCAGCTCGCGATAAATAACCGGCGCCAGCCACCACTCGCGGATTTTGCGTTTGAACTTGGTGAAACCGCCTTCATCCGAGCGCGGCGGCGTTTGATAGATGACGCGTGCGAACTGCATCGGCAGGGTTGAGCCACCAACGCCAAGGCTTGGCCGGTGCAGCCGGATTGAGCGGGTGATGGTGGATAACGGGATTTTCAGCACGCCGGTCAGGTCGATGCCAAACGGATTTAAGGGTCCGCCCAGATACCGGTCCTCGTGATAGACGAGGCATTTCCAATAGAAGTCTGGCACCTCGCGCACAGGAATCGACTTGTGGTCGGGATTGGCGGTGTAGTCGCCCATCTCGATGGCGTTGTCGGTGTAGTTGACGTCGCGGAGGCTATCGAGCCGGGCATCAAAGGTGCCGACAAAGTTGCCTTTGGGGTCGTAAATGGCTGTGGCCAGCCAGCGCTCGGCGTCGTAGCCGAGCTTGTCGTGCATGGTCAAGCCGCCGCTATAGCCGCGGATGGGCGCCACGACGTAGACCAGCACGAGGGCGAACAAGACATATAGGATCGTGCCCGTTGCTAGATGACGCAACGGCCCGAGTTTTGGGTTGAAAGCGACAGCATTGAGAACCAAGCGCACGGCAC
>JAYTQI010000202.1:0-1973 GCA_043746825.1 Hyphomicrobium sp.
TGGGTTGCTTTAACCAGACCACATGTCCACATCGCGCTGGCCCACATGGAATCACTTCAATGATGACCTCGCCATCGGAGTCCATCCAAAATCCATCGAGATTTTCGGGCGCTGCACAAATAGGCGTGGCGGCGGCGGAGACGGCGAAAGCTGCTGCGATCCATCGCGCGAGGCGGGAAGCGATCCTGTTCATGATGTCCCCGCTGACCGCATGCGCTCAAAGCCCGCTGTCAGATCGGCTTGTAAATCGGTGATATCTTCCAGGCCGATGTGGAAACGCAAGGCATAGCCCTGGGCTATCCATTTGGTGGCTGTGCGATAGCTCTTGGGATCAAACGGGATGACGAGGCTTTCATAGCCGCCCCAGGAATAGCCCATGCCAAAAAGTTTCAGGCCATCTAGGAATGCGGCGAGGGATTTCTCATTCGTTGTTTTCAGAACAATCGAGAATAGGCCTGACGCGCCGCTAAAGTCGCGTTGCCAGATAGCATGGCCCGGATGAATGGGAAGGCCCGGGTGCAAGACGCTCTCAACCTCAGGGCGCGCCTGCAGCCACCGCGCCATCGCAAGGCCCGATTGCATATGCCTGGCAAGGCGGACATCAAGTGTGCGCAACCCGCGCAATCCGAGATACGTCTCTTCCGAGCCGGGTGAGGTGCCAAGCGCTTCTTTGGCGTTGTCGAGATATTTGGCGGCGCGGGCATTGGCTGTGACGGCACCAAGCATGGCGTCGGCATGGCCCACGATATATTTCGTTGCCGCCTCGATCACGACGTCTGCGCCGAGCGTGAGAGGCTTGCAATAGAGCGGTGTGGCCCAGGTGTTGTCAGCGAGCAGCCAGATGTTTTTGGCGCGTGCAGCTTTGGCAATCGCCGGGATATCCTGCATCTCAAATGTTTGCGATCCAGGGCTCTCGACAAAAATCAGCCGGGTGTTGGGCTTGATGAGCCGGTCGATGGCAGAACCAATGTGCGGATCGTAGTACGTGGTCTCAACCCCAAGCCGGGTCAGCATCTTGTCACAAAACGTCCGTGTCGGCTGATAGACGCTGTCAACCATCAAGATGTGATCGCCCGCTTGCACGAATGCCAGCAGGGCGGTCGAAACAGCGCCAAGCCCAGAAGAAGTGAGAATGGTTTCCGCTCCGGCTGAGAGATGCGTGACGGCGTCTTCAAGTGCCCGGGTCGTTGGAGTCGCGCGGCGGCCATAGGTGTAGGGCTGGGTGCGGGCTTTGAGGGCAGCAAGCGTTGGAAACAAAACAGTCGAGCCACGGTAAACAGGGGTATTCACGAAACCGTGCTGGCTGGAAGGATCTCGCCCCAAATGGATGACGTCCGTCGCCTTATTGTGAGCGTCGCCCTTGGGTCCGCGGCCGTCTCTGGAATTTGCCATGTTTGCGAACCTGCCCCGGTGAATTTTGCCCTGTTGGCGCATGTTTGCACTAAGGTCAAGGCCTTGACCACCGGGGCCAAGCGCGGGATGTGTGCAAGTGCCGAAGCTGGCGGGCGTCAGGACTTCATTTCAGGTACTGTCAGACTGAGTTAAACCGGTGATGAACATGACACGGCGATCGCGCCTCGTATCGGTCTGGATTTGCCTGTTTGCGCTCTGCGTCAACTGTGGCGCGGCGCTGGCAGCGCCTGTAAAGACGCTCGAGACGGTGCGGGCCCGGGGCTACCTGAATTGTGGCGTCGGCGAAAACACGCCGGGTTTTTCGCAGGTCAACAGCCACGGCCAGTGGAGCGGCCTCGAAGTTGAATTCTGTTCGGCCCTGGCGGTTGCTATTTTTGGAAAAAAGGACGCCGTTAAATACAGGGCTCTGAGCCCGACGGACCGCTTTAAAGCCCTGCAGGCCGGCGAAGTCGATATTTTGATGCGCGCAACCGCGTGGACATTATCGCGCGACGGCGATCTCGGAATCCGCTTCGTTGATGTACTGTTTTACGACGGCCAAGGATTCCTGGTGCCGCGCG
>JAYTQI010000203.1:0-10095 GCA_043746825.1 Hyphomicrobium sp.
AAACCTTGGGCAGATCGTTGAGTCGCTGCAAAGCCTGCCGCGCCATCACTACGGTCTCTTCATGATCGATTTGACTAACAAGAACTACTCGAAATCGAAGTACTACACAGAAGCTGTGCGCCGCTGGGCGCCCTTCACAGGCACCAATTATGAAGTTGGCGTCACCATTTCTGGCCGCCCTGTAGAAATCTACGCGCTACTCGGGGGCCAATGGCCGCATTCAAGCTACATGGTGCCGGGCGGCGTGATGTGTGCGCCAACGCTAACTGACGTGACGCGCGCATGGTCAATCCTCGAACACTTCCGCCGCAACTGGATCGAGCCGATGTGGCTCGGGTGCTCGATGGAGCGCTATGAGAAGATCCTATCTTACGACGATTTCATGGCTTGGCTTGATGAGAAGCCTGAACATGCCAATTCCGATCTCGGCATGTACTGGCGGATGGGGCAAGATGTCGGTCTCGATAAATTCGGCAAGGGCCATCAACGGTTCATTTCATGGGGCTATCTCCCGCACGAGGATCGTTACAACAAGCCTACAATCGAAAGCCGCAACGCCTCGGTCATTATGAAAAGCGGCGTCTATGACGCAAAATCCGACACCCACAAAGTGATGGACCAGTCCTTCACCCGCGAAGACTTGAAGCACGCCTGGTATGATGAAACGGACAATCTGCATCCCTTCGACCGCACAACCAAGCCAACGCAGAAGAACACAGTTGCGTTTGATGGCAAATATTCGTGGTCGACCGCCGTCTCCCACGCCCAGGATGGCCGTCTCGAAGCAGGTCCTTTGGCCCGACAGATGGTGGCTGGCGGTAAGCATGGCGAGAGCTGGCAGCACCACGATCCACTAGTGCTCGACATGTTCAAAAAGATGGGCGGCGCGAGCGTCTTATTGCGCCACTTCGCGCGCATGCACGAGTGCTGCAAACTCTACCGCGAGGCCGAGCGCATTCTGCGCGAATTCAAATTGAAGGACAGCTGGTACGTCAAGCCAACTGAAAAGGATGGCCGCGGCTGGGGTGCGACGGAAGCCATCCGTGGCGCGCTGTGCCACTGGATCGAAGTGCAAGGTGGCAAAATCAAGAATTATCAAATCATTGCCCCGACAACGTGGAACGTTGGTCCGCGCACCCGTGACGGCATACGCGGCCCTATGGAAGAAGCCCTGATCGGTACGCCGATTGCCGATCCCCACGATCCGGTCGAGGTCGGGCATGTATGCCGGTCGTATGATTCATGTCTTGTGTGTACAGTGCACGCCTATGACGCCAAGACGGGCGAACAGCTGGCCCGCTTCCGGACTGCCTGAAGGTAGGCTTCCGTTTTACGGCTCGAACTGCCCAAGAATTGCGCAGAGTTTAAGTGTGGCGAGCTGGATTTCGGTAAGGCGCTGAGGAAGGGTGGCCGAGATGAGCGCAAATGGGAAGGATGAGGCTCTGCTCAAGATCATCGCCGACATGATGGCGGCGGGCCTAAACACGAAAACGGAGCCTTTTCCGGAAACAGACAAAGAATTCGGCGAAATCCTCGCCGAACTCCGCGGCCTCGATCCCAATGACTTGAAGTCGAAGCTGATTGTGAGCGGTTTTGTCGATCAACCCTATGGTCCTGATCAGCAGCGCTGCATGGAATGCATGTATTACCTCGTGCACCGGAAATGGTGCGATCTGCCGGAACTTGCGGTTCCCGTTGAGCCGCAATGGTGGTGCCGGCTTTGGCGCATCTGAAGTCTAAGTGATCAAGACGGAGCGAGGCTGTGACCAGCACCGATGATGCCCAACGTCAGGAAATCAAGTCGCTTCTTGAGTCTGGCTTGGAAACAGAGGTTTTCCCGCGCGCGGATAGTCAGGAAGAAACACTCGCCATTATCGCGCGCTTGAAGGCATCTCCCTCCGACTTAAAATCCAAGCTCATCATTGGTGGCTTCACGCTGCACACTGTCGAACACGGCGGCATTGAACAGCCTTGCGAAACCTGCATGTATTACAAAGTCCATCGCCGCTACTGTGAACTCCCCGAGCTTGACTGCCCCGTCGATCCGGAGTGGTCGTGCAGGTTATGGCGGATATAGGGGGTGAGTTATTGCGAGAGCCACAGCATATTTGGAGTATAGTATGATCGCCATTATCGGCTGCGGCAACGCCAACAGATCCGATGATGCCGCTGGTCTCGAAGTGGTGCGGGCCCTGAAATCGCGCGGGCATCTCAACTCTCGCGATGACATACGCCTGCTTGATGCTGGCACCGACGGGATGGCGGTAATGTTTGCGGCGCGCGGCTGCAGTGCACTCGTGGTCATTGATGCTTGCAAAACGGGCGCTGACCCAGGCGCGCTCTTCGAAGTTCCGGGCCACGAGTTGGAGCGAAATCCGGCCAGCTCGCTCAATTTTCATGATTTTCGCTGGGACAATGCGCTGTTTGCTGGACGCAAGATGTACGGCGAAAGCTTTCCAACCGACGTGACGGTGTACTTGATCGAAGCCAAAAGCCTCGACTTTGGGCTGGGGTTATCGGCAGAAGCGGCAGCAACAGCCGAAAAGCTCGCGGAAAAAATCGAAGCCCGTTTTTTCAGCATGCCTGCGCCTGCCTCACGTGAGCACGCGCCATGACGGCGGCCCCGATGCTCACGGTCCGCCGCGCCGCTTTGCATTTCAGCGGCGATACCTATGAGCGGTACTTCGCCGGTCTGGGAAGTTTGATCCTGCTTCGTGACGGTGCCGACCTCATCGTGCTCCCAGTCCGCTATCAAGCGGGCGGCGGCTATGTGATCAAGCTGCGGAACGCCAGCGGCGACCGCACCGTCGATGCTGCTGACTTTTTTCGCGACAATGGTATCGACGACGCTGTCGAGATGACCCTGCCCGCAGCATGGAGCGACGCGCGGGCGGCGCTGATTGCCAAAAACACCTTTGGCTGACAACTATGTTTACAATACGACAATTGATTAGACAGCCCCTCGTAAGCTCATTATCAATCAACAAACAAAGTTTCCCCGCGTAACGCGGTGTCATTCCTGGGGAGGAATGGATGCGTGGCTGACAAACTCGAAGACGAAGTGCGCGCGGCGTTGACAGCTGCGGAAGACGGCACGGCTTCAGCGCAGGATCGCGCCGAGATGCTGATTGAGATCGCAATGGGTCTCCAGATGCGCCCGAAATCACCTCACCACATCACGGAGGCGATTGCCCTCTACGACAAGGCGCTTGCTGTTTGCCCCGCCAACGAAAGTTTGCTCGCAGCCCGCATCACGGCGCGCAAGGCAACCGCGCTGCAAGTCTTGCCCGAGCAGGGAACCGAGGCCCTCGAAGCGGCGCGCGGCTGCTTTGACGCAGCACTGCCGGTCTTACGCGCCAACGGAAGCCCGGAAGAAGTCGCAGAAGCTGAAATGAATCTGGGTCTCGTGCTGCAAAGCTTGGCGGGCGCACACCGGGCACGCATCACTGATGCCATTGCCGCCTATCAGCGGGCTTTGCGCACCTTTGATCGCGCGCGTTTCCCGCAGGAATTTGCGATCCTGCAGAACAATCTCGCGACGGCCTTTCTCTCCATCCCCTTTTCTGATGAGCGCGCCAAGATGCGCGAGGCGCTCGCCGTGCAAGCCTTTGAAGAGGGCCTGAAGGTCGTCAGCCTGGTTGATCATCCCGCCGAGTACGCCATGCTGCAGAATAATCTCGGCAATGCGTTGCAATACGCCTCCTCAAGCCATCCGGTCGAAAACAATTTTCGCGCAATTGAAGCTTACGACGAGGCGCTGAAAGTGCGGGCGCGCGAGACGATGCCGATTGAGTACGCCAATACCATTGCCAACAAAGCCAATTGCCTATGGAATCTGCCTGACGACGCGGAACATCCCGAACGCGGCAACCACCATAACTTGATGACCGCCCGCAATCACTACGCCGAGGCCCGCGAGCTCTTCATGGAATTCGGTGAACTTGAAAAAGCTCGCATCGTTGCTGAAGCTTTTGGCTTGATCGAGCGGGAGATCTTATCCATCGCCCCGCTCAACAGCGGCACTGAACGGATACATTCTTAAGTTCGTTGCCAGAGATCGAAACCTGGACACAGGAGACCAAACGCGATGCCAGAAAGTCTGACCTTAGGAACTATAGGCTTAACGCTGCTAACAGGCCTCACCGCCGCAATCGCGGGCGGCGCTCTCGGCGGCGTGCTGACCGGCGGCAAAGCGCTCGGTAATGAGCTGGCTGCGTTTCTCGGCGGATTTTACGGTCCACTCGCTGGCTTCACCGGGGTCGCGGTTGGTCTCCTTCTTTTGCGCTTGATGGGTTGAGGACGCACACATGCTCGAAATGGCAATGAGTTCAATTGGCCTGTTCTTTCGCGGCAAGCTGTTCGCGGAGCCCAGCAAAGCGATGACACAGCTGCTGATCGGGGTGATCGTAGCAGCGGCGATCTTCTTGATCGCGGCGAAGATTGCCGGTGTGCACTTATGGCTCGCTGCCTTGATTGCCGGATTTACCGGCGGCGCCCTGCAACCTTACCTTTTCAAAGATTTGCGTTACCGCTGAGGACAGAGTCCCGTGAATGCACACAACCCCACGCCCCTGAAACGCGACGATGCCGCCGGGCTGATCGGTGACATTGAGCGTTTAGAAGTGATCTTCGAAGCATGGGACGAGACAGCGCGGGGCGCGACAGCCGCTTACCGCCGCGCGATTGAAGACCTGCACGGCGAAGCCTTGCGGCGGCTCGTCCGGGCGCTCAAAACAAACCCTGAAGCGCTGGTTGCGATGAAGGCTGCTGTGTCCGATGAAGTCATCTACGCTGTCCTGCGCCGCCACGAGATCATCAAGCCTAGTCTCACAGAGCGCATCGAAGCAGCACTTGAAGGCATTCGTCCGATGCTGGCGTCACATGGTGGCGATGTCGAACTTGTCAAAATCGACCCGCCCGCAATTGAAGTCCGCTTCACCGGTTCGTGCGACGGTTGTCCGGCGTCTGCTTTGACGTTCCATGCTGGCGTCAAGAAAGCCGTTGAAGATGCCTGCCCGGAAATCACCAACATCATCCAAGTCAAAGGATTATCAAGCGGCGGGAACGATGACAGCGTCCGCTTCGTCAGCCCTTTTGCGCTCGCCAGCACCAACAGCTGGCAATACGCCACCAAACTATCTGAGATTCCAGATGGCGGCATCCACTCGCTCGAATTGGCAGGGGAGAAAGTCATCATCTCGCGCCAAGGTGGCATCGTCACCTGTTTCCAAAATGCCTGCGCTCATCTCGGAATGGCCATCCATGACGGCGAGATTGTGGATGGCATCATCACCTGCCCTTACCACCAGTTCCGCTATGACCTCGCAACCGGCGAATGCCTGACCGCACCAACCGTGCAGTTGCAAGCGCACGCGGTTCGCATCGTCGGAACCCGCGTTGAAGTGAGGCTTTCGAAATAGCCATGCGAGTGTCGCTCAACCCAGCCAGGATATCGATACCCGTAACTTCCGGTGGGCTGGCAGAAGCCGCTGTGCGGCCGCTGCTCGCCTCGTCTGGCGCGCGCGTTATTCTCGGCGAACGGGACAGCATCATGGGAGAGGCCCGCCCAATCATACCGGCGCGTGACACCCTCTTCGGGCCTCGCGGCGCATGCCTGGCGTCTCCTCAGGGTCCCTTATTCGTCTGCGATACCGGGCATCACCGGTTGCTCATCTGGAGCAATCCACCCAGCCAGGACCACGCACTGGCCGATTTTTTGATTGGACAGCCCTATTTCAAGCACGAAGGGCGCAACGCAAAAGGTGAGGTCACAGCTTCGACGCTCAATGTCCCAACCGGCGTTGCGGCCAGTGATGGTGTTCTGGCCGTCGCCGACGCCTGGAACCATCGTGTTCTCATCTGGCACGGCTACCCCCAGCATTCCAATCAACCGGCTGATGTTGTCCTTGGCCAATCTGATTTTTCAGGTGGGCTTGCTAACCGCGGCAGCGACACCGCAAATGCCGATACGCTCAACTGGTGTTATGGCGTCATGATTGCGAACGGCCGGCTGTTCGTTGCCGACACCGGTAACCGCCGCGTCTTGATGTGGAATCAGATCCCCACAGGATCCGGTTTGGCACCCGATCTTGTTCTCGGACAAACGGACTTCAAAACCCGCGACGAAAATGGCGGCAACGCGCCAGGAGCCATGTCAATGCGCTGGCCGCACGGCATGGCGATAGCGGGCGACCGGCTGCTGGTCGCAGACGCTGGCAACAATCGCGTGATGGTGTGGAACCGCATTCCAGGCAAGAACGGTGCGCCGTGTGACTTTGTCCTCGGCCAGAGCGATGCCGCCTCCGTCGATCACAACATGGCCGCCTACTATCCGACAGCTGCTGCGATGAATATGCCTTACGGAGTCACCGTTATAGGTGGCACACTCGCAGTCACCGATACGGCTAATTCAAGATTGCTCGGCTTCGATCTTGAAAACCTCGCCATGGGCGCCAGCGCCGATAAGTTGGCCGGACAAGCTACCTTCGTCAACAAAGGCGACAACAGGTGGGGTTCTTCCAAACGCGACAGCCTGTGCTGGCCTTACAATGCCGCTGCCTGTAGCTCGACGCTGGTCATAGCCGATAGCGGCAATAACCGCGTGCTGTTGTGGGAGGCAGCTTCATGAACGCCATTGACCGTCTCGCGCCAGAAATTGCGACGGAGGCCGTCGAGATTCGCGTGCGTGGCCGGGTGCAAGGCGTTGGCTTCCGGCCAACGGTTTGGCGTCACGCCCGCGAGCTTAATCTAAGCGGTGAAGTCTTTAATGATGGCGAGGGCGTTCTTATCCGCGCCTCTGGTAGCATCACTGATATTCGCAAGCTGATTGAGCGTCTCAAGTCTCAGCCACCGCCGCTAGCGCATGTCGAAAGCGTTGAAGTTTGCGCGTTTATTGGCCGCCTGCCAAATGACTTCCAAATCATCGAGAGCATCGGCGGCGCTGCCCGAACTGAAATTACGCCCGATGCAGCGCTCTGCAAAGCCTGCGCCGCCGATGTCTTTGATCCCTTCTCGCGGCGCTTCCGCTACCCGTTTACTACGTGCACGCACTGCGGGCCGCGTCTCTCGATCATTGAAGGCGTCCCCTACGACCGCGCGTCAACGACGATGCGAAACTACAAGTTGTGCGCGGCTTGTGCGGCAGAATACGCAGATCCAGCCGACCGCCGCTTCCACGCCGAAACAACCGCCTGCCACGTCTGCGGCCCCACGGCGCGTCTGATCCGTTTCGATGGCAAGGCTTTCAGCTTCGAACAGCATTCGATGCTGGACGACGTCGATGCTGCGCTGAGCCTGATACAGAAAGGCGAGATCGTCGCCATTAAGGGGCTTGGCGGTTATCACCTAGCTTGCGATGCCACCAAGTCCGAGGCGGTGGCAAAGTTGCGCAAATTGAAGAAGCGCGACGCAAAACCGTTTGCGCTGATGGCCCGCGATATTGATGTTATCCGGCGCTACTGTACGGTTGAAACTGACGAAGAGGCGGCGCTCACAAGCATCGAAGCCCCTATCGTGCTGTTACGCGCCAATGGCCCGCAACGACTTCCCGAAGCGCTTGCACCCGGCCTCACGACGCTCGGATTCATGCTGCCGACAACGCCGCTTCATGCGCTCATGTTGCGCCGCATGGACCGGCCCGTGGTGATGACGTCCGGCAATCTCTCGGACGAGCCACAAGCGATTTCAGACGACGACGCCGCGCGTTGTCTCGCTGGAATAGCCAGCTACGCTCTGATCCATGATCGCAACATCGCCAACCGGGTTGATGATTCCGTTGTCCGCTTGGTAGCTGGTAAAATGCTCATTCTGCGCCGCGCACGCGGCTATGCCCCGTCCCCGATACAGTTGCCGCGCGGCTTCGAGACCGCGCCGCAGATCTTCGCTTTCGGAAGCGAATTGAAATCAACGTTTTGTCTTGTCAAAGATGGCGCGGCGGTCCTCTCCCAGCATCAAGGTGATCTCGAAGACGCGGCGACGCTGGATGACTACAAGAAAAACCTCGCCCTCTATCAGAAGCTTTTCGGTCACCAACCAACAGCGCTCGTTTGCGATCGCCATCCGGAATACCTGTCATCGAAATTAGCCCGCGACCGTGCAACAGCTGCAAAACTGCCGCTGATCGAGACCCAGCACCACCACGCCCACATCGCGAGTTGTATCGCTGAGAATGGGCGCGATCTCAATGCTCCACCGGTACTCGGCATTGCGCTCGATGGTCTCGGATGGGGTCTCGAAGGTGAGATTTGGGGCGGCGAATTTTTGCTTGCCGATTACCGCCACTTTCACCGTCTCGGCACCTTCAAGCCCGTTGCCATGCTTGGCGGCGCGCAGGCTTCGCGCGAACCTTGGCGCAACCTCTATGCGCATCTCATGGCCGAGATGGGCTGGGCGGAGTTCACAATCAATTTTGCCGAACTCGACATCTATCGCCAACTCGAAACCAAGCCGCGCAAAATCCTCGATGCCATGTCGCGCGATGGGCTTAACGCCCCGCTAGCTTCGTCCTGTGGCCGGCTGTTTGATGCTGTAGCCGCCGCGATTGGCATCAGTTTCGAACGCCAAGCCTACGAAGGGGAAGCCGCCGCAAAACTTGAGGCCAGTGTCGATCAAGACGCGCTTGAGAACGGCGATGCCGCGCTTGACTACCCCTTCACCATCCCAAAACTAAAAGGCTCCAAGCTTCCTTACATCGAACCGGTTGGCGTCTGGAACGCCATACTTGGCGATCTCATTCTCAAGACGCCGCCGGGCATCATGGCCGCACGCTTTCATCGTGGCCTCGCGCGCGCCATCGCCGCCATGGCGGTCAAGCTGGCCAAGCGCGATAGCGCCGATGGCCCGCGCTTTGATACCGTGGCACTTACTGGCGGCTGTTTCCATAATCGCATTTTGCTGGAACAGGTGCTTGGCCGTCTTGAGAGCCAAAGCTTCAAAGTATTGACGCATTCCCGCGTTCCCGCAGGCGACGGCGGCTTGGCGCTTGGCCAAGCTGCGATCGCTGCCGCGCATCTTATCGACGCTACAAAAGACCAATCATTGGAGGAACGATCCCATGTGCCTCGGCATCCCGGGCCGCATCGTAAAGATTGACGATGTGGCAAAGAAGCTGGCGACCGTCGATGTCAGCGGCATCAAGCGGCAGGTGAATATCGCGTGCATCGTCAACGAGGATCATTCCGTCGCAAGCTGCGTCGGCGACTGGGTTCTAGTGCATGTCGGGTTTGCCATGAGCCGGATCGATGAGCGCGAGGCCGCGCTGACGCTGCAAGTTCTGACCGAGCTCGGAGAAGCTCAAGCCGAAATTGAGGCCATGCGCATGACAGCCGTCTAGCTGGGCCTTTGAGTTGAGGAGCGTACAATGTCAAACGAAAGCGATCTGAAAGGTCTCTATCCGTTTTTGCATGGCAAAGCACAGGATCCAGCCAAGCTTAACGCAGCTCTACTGCATTCCGTCGCCGAGAAGGCGCGCGAAAGCCGCGACACCAACGAACGTTTTTTCGGCGAACAAGCGCCCACTCTTGTTGCCATGGCCAATGCGGTTGCTGGAATTTACCGCCAAAACGGCCGCTTGTTTTCGATGGGCAACGGTGGTTCCAGCTGCGACGCCTCACACGTCGCTGTCGAATTCGTCCACCCGATCACTGCTGGCCGCCCGGCACTCGCCGCAACCAATTTAGTTGCAGACTTGGCAATGATTTCGGCCGTCGGCAATGATCTTGGCTTCGACCACGTCTTCGTCCGCCAAATCATTGCGCAAGGGCGCGCCGGGGATGGTCTCATTGGCATTTCGACCAGCGGCAATTCCACAAACCTGATCTCGGCGTTCGTCAAAGCCAAGGAGATGGGTCTTGTCACGATCGGGCTCGCCGGAGGTGACGGCGGACGCATGAAGACATCCGGTGCGGTTGATTTCTGCCTCATTGTGCCAACCTCTTCCATCCACCGCACGCAGGAATGCCACGTCACCGCCTACCACATTCTCTGGGACCTCGTTCACACGCTGTTAGCCGATGACCGCGGCTCAGCGCAGACCAAAGGAGCGGCAGCATGAAATACGTTGATGAGTTCCGCGACCGTGAAAAGGCCAAGACGCTA
>JAYTQI010000204.1:0-1970 GCA_043746825.1 Hyphomicrobium sp.
TCGGTTCGTTAGGAGAATATCCATCAACCAGCAGCATAGTCGCCGCTTGCAGCTTCGCGCCATCACCCGACTCAACCGCATTATAGAGAATTGCGAGCCAGGCCTTTAAGTTATTAATCACCGGCATGGGTTCCCGCGACTTGACTACGCGCGGGTGATCCGTAGCGAGCGCAAGGTTAGGTTTGATCAAAAGTTCTTCGTATAGTTTTTCGCCGGGTCTCAAACCAGTATAGACGATTTCGATGTCGCCATTGGGCGCGGATGCGTCTTTGACTTGCCTTCCCATCATTTGGATCATCGATCGCGCGAGCTCATCAATTTTGACCGGCTCGCCCATGTCCAAAAGAAACACCTCACCCCCGGCCGCCATGGAGGCCGCCTGCATGACCAGTGATGCCGCTTCAGGAATGGACATGAAATATCGAATCATCTCTGGATCGGTGACCGTTACCGGGCCGCCGGCTTCGATCTGCGTCCGGAAGCGTTGCACGACGGACCCCGAACTGTCGAGCACGTTGCCGAACCGCACCATTGTAAAAATCGTCTTCTGACCGGGACGGGCGGCATGGTACTGCAGCCCAATCTCTGCCAACCTCTTGCTCGCTCCCATAATGCTCGTTGGCCGGACGGCCTTGTCCGTCGAGATGAGCACTAAGCGTTCGACGCCGAGTTCTTCGGCGGTCTCGGCAAGGGTAACAGTGCCAAATGTATTGTTGCGAAACCCCTCGTAAGGATTGCTCTCGACGATAGGCACGTGTTTGTAGGCGGCCGCGTGGTAGATCGTTTGAACACCATTCGTCGAGATCACGTCGTGCAGCCGGTGCCGGTCGATAACGTTGCCAAGAACAGTCACGATTTCTGGCGCGTGCGATGGCTCGCCTGAAGTGGCCACTTTGCTGGCAAGAGTTTCACGTACCTGCATGTCGATATTGTATAGGGCGTTTTCAGCAGCCTCGAACAGCACGACTCGCCGCGGTTTCTGACACATGATCTGCCGGACCAGTTCAGATCCGATAGATCCTCCGGCCCCCGTAACCATGACGCATTTCCCGGAAACTGTAAGCGCTAGCAACGTCTCGTTCGGTGGTATGACTTCCCGGCCGAGCAAATCGGTTGCCGTAAGTGTCCGTAGGTCGTTGACAGTAACGCGACCCGCAACAAGTTCTTCGACATCTGGCAGTATGCGAACGGCGACTGGAAGCTTTGTCAGTTCACGCAAAATCCTGGCGCGCGCGCTGCGTTCGCCACTCTGAAGCGCGAGCAGGACTTCGGTGACGCCGTGGCGCTCTATTAGGCTGGGAAGGCGGTCAGGTTTAAAGACCCGGACGTCGTTGACATACTGCCCCCATAATGTTTGCGTCGGATCGACGAAGCCGACGACGCTATATCGCCCAGTGTGTTTGAGCGCCGTGGCGAGTTGATTTCCTGCATTGCCGGCGCCATAGACCACGACACTGCGATGAACCTCAGGCGATCGCACGTCTCCAGCGTGCAAGGGTGGCCTCAGTAACCAAGTCGCTAAGCGGCGCGAACTCCATACACCAATGCATGCAAAACACAGGTAGATAACGACCGCACCACGCGACACACCCTGAATGCCGGTCAAAAATATCAGCAAGCCCCATATCGCGATCGACAGGCTGAGTGCCACAGCCGACCGACTTAAAAAATTGTCGCTAATGTAGCGTGTGACCCGCCGATAAATTCCGAATTGCGCGAGGCAAAGCACGCCTGTCACCGGGGCCACAAGGTGCATCAACCCGACAGACGCATTTTCTGGGATATAGAATTTCCCCAATCTAAGTCCAAGTGCTATCCACAGCGCGGCAGTTAGGACGATGAGATCGCTAAGAATCAGGAAAACGCGCTTCTGATGGCGCCCCATCCGCAATAGACTGTCGGCATTCATCCGAACAAAGAAACTCACTTTGTCTCCAACTTCGGACTCGCCAACAAGCTCTCACTAAATG
>JAYTQI010000205.1:0-4358 GCA_043746825.1 Hyphomicrobium sp.
GGCGGACGGCATCGACTTCAACAATTATGAATTTCAGGCTGGCGGCATCGGCATTGTGACGCCCCGCTATCAGGGCTCGAAATCCTATGAATTCATCGGTGCCCCTTTCGCCTTTCCGGGCGGCAAAGATGGCGACGATGACCTGACGTTTGGTGGCATCGACAGTATCCAATACCGCTTCGTCAAGCAGGGCCCATTTGAGGCCGGCGTGCTCGGTGGCGCCAACCTTGGCCGCGACCAGTCCGATGGCGACAAGCTGCGCGGCTGGGGTGATATCGACGGCGGCCTCATCATTGGCGGTTTCGGCGCGGTCCGGCTCGGCTACACCAAGTTCACAGCGTCTTATCATCACCAAGTGACGGGCGACGATGTCGGCGGGTTCGTGCGTCTGCGCGGCGATCTTGAGCTGCCTGTCCAGCCAGGCCTGAAATTTCTGTCGGGCGTTGGCACCAACTACGGCACCAACCGGTACCTGGACGCCAACTTTGGTGTGACGGCCGCCCAAGCCGCAGCGTCAGTTGCCAAGCTGCCAATTTATAATCCAAGCGCTGGTTTTACGGATGTTTTCGTTGGCGCGGGTTTCGAGGTTGATCTGACCGAGCGCTGGACCGCCAAACTCTACGGCGAATATTCGCGCATCATTGGTGATGCCGCCGACAGCCCCGTGATCGAAACCGAGGACCAGTTCACGGGACTCTTGGCGATCACCTATCAGTTCGGCCCATTGGGCAATGCTGCGAACGGTTGGGCGCCGGGGAAGTAGGAATCACGGTTTGTGTCTGACCCAGAGGGTCAGACACCATTGCCCGCTACCCCAACAAATCTCTCAGCCACGGAATCAGCGGCTCATCAGCGGGCGGCATCGGATAGCTCGTGAGATCGAGCGCGCGCACCCATTTGATGGCTTGGCCCTCACGTGGTGTGATCTCACCCTCCCAAGTCCGGCAAATGTAAAGCGGCATGAGCAGGTGGAATTTCTCATAGGTGTGGCTGGCGAAATTGAAGGGCGCTAAGCAGGTGAGGCAGACCTCAATGCCAAGTTCTTCTTTCAATTCGCGTATCAGCGCTGCTTCCGGCGTTTCGCCGGGCTCAACCTTGCCGCCGGGAAATTCCCATAAGCCCGCCATCGATTTAGCCGCGGGGCGCTGGGCAATCAGCACGCGATTGTCAGCATCGATGAGCGCAACGGCGGCGACCAGAAGAATAGGTTTCATGCCCGCCGCCGCAAAAGATAGCTGGCTTCTTCGAGCCGCGTGATGCCGCGCTTCGCCAGATGTTCGCTCTTCGTCAGGCCGTCGCGGGCTTCCATCAAGGTGACATCGAAATGGTCTTTGAGAAGCGTGTTCACTTGATCGAGCGGAATCGCGAATGGCGGACCTTTCATCTCGGATGGATTGTAGTCGAGGCCGATGAGAAGCGTTTTTGAATCTGCAGGCATCAGCTCGGCTAGTTTGGCAGCGTACTTGGGCTGCATCTCTGGCGGCATGGCGACGAGCGCGGCGCGGTCATAGCCAGCTGAGACATTCGTGAACGTTTCACGTGGAAGGGCGAAAAAATCTCCGCACCACATCTCGTAAGGGCCTGAGCGTTTGACAGTGAAGGCGCCGATTGTCTCGAGGTTTGTCGTCAATTTGCGTTCAGTGAAAAACGTATCAACGGCAAGTTCCGATAGCTCCGCGCCGATGACGTGATGTCCCTGCTGCGCCAGCCATTCCATATCGACGCTTTTTCCCGACAGCGGCACAAACACCCGCGTACCCTTGGCGATATTGAGCGCGGGCCAATGCTTGATCAGCGCTGGTTGCACCTTGTCCTGATGAAAGCCGGTCTCGTTTTTCTGCCAGCGCTCAAGCCAGAAAGTGGGGTTCATGGTGGTTTCTCTGATTCCCTCTCCCCATTCCTGCACTTGTCAGTGCGAAGCACTGCTTCGCAGTGACATGGGGAGAGGGTCAGGGTGAGGGTCTGCCGCTTGCGCAGAATTTGTTGCCGCCCCTCACCCCAACCCTCTCCCCGTGAAAGACGGGGAGAGGGAGCGTTAAGTCCGATAATCCGCATTGATCGAGATGTAATCATGCGTCAGGTCGCAAGTCCAAACTCTTGCCGAAGCTTTGCCAACGCCAACATTGGCGCGAATGACGATGTCGCGGTTTTTCATATAGGCGGCGACGGTTTTTTCATCATACTCACCCGCCCGTTCGCCATCGCGCGCGACGCAATGCGGCCCAAACCAAATAGTGAGCTTATCGCGATCCGCCGCTTCGCCGGATTTGCCAACCGCCATCACGACCCGGCCCCAGTTCGGGTCTTCGCCTGCAATCGCAGCCTTGAGAATCGGCGAGTTGGCGCAGCTCAACGCGATTTTGCGCGCTGCCGCCCAAGATTTCGCGCCCTCGACTTCGAAGGTCACGAATTTAGATAAACCTTCGCCGTCCTTGGCCACTTGAATGGCAAGGTCTTGCATCACGTCATGCAAGGCGGCTGAGAATTGCTCAAGCTTTTTCGATTTGGCTTTGGCGGCCACCTTCTGACCGCGTTGGGAAGCCGCACCCGTTGCAAACAGCAAGCAAGTGTCGCTGGTCGAAGTGTCGCCATCAATCGTCATGCAGTTGAAGGTGGTGGCGGCGTGTTCTTCTAGTAGCTCTTGCAGGACTTCCGGAGCAATCGCCGCGTCCGTGAACATAAAGCACAGCATCGTCGCCATGTCGGGCGCGATCATACCAGCGCCCTTGCAAAAGCCGTTGATCGTCACTTCGACATCGCCGATTTTCGTCGTGCGTGTGGCAAGCTTTGGGTAGGTGTCGGTGGTCATGATCGCCTTTGCCGCCGCCTCGAACATGTCGGGCTTGGCGGACTTGGCGAGGCCATCGAGCAAGTGTGCAAACTTGGCCGCATCTAACGGTTCGCCGATTACGCCGGTTGAAGCCACATAGACTTCGTGGGGGAAGCAATTTGCGGCTGCCGCTGCGTGTGCCGCCGTGATTTCGACAGCCTCGCGGCCCTTCTTACCGGTGAATGCGTTGGCGTTGCCGGAGTTGACAACAAGAATGCGTGCCGCGCCTTTCTTGAGACACTTGCGGCACCACAACACCGGCGCGGACGCGGTTTTCGATTGCGTCAAAACGCCCGCCGCAGCGGTGCCTTCGTCCAGCATAGTGACGAGCACATCAGTGCGGCCTTTATAGCGGATGCCCGCTTCAGCGGTCGCAAAGCGCGCGCCGTCAATCGCGGCCAGTTTTGGCAGTGAGGTTGGCGCGAACGGTGATTTGGTCGTGATTTTGCCCATCTGGGTGATGCTCCGGCGAGTGCTCGCTGTCCCCCAAAACAGATCGGGCCGCTCAAATCAAGCGGCCCGCTCCAAAATAGACAATTATGACAGCCGTCTTACTTCTTTTCTTCCGGCTTCTTGTCGTCAGCCTTTTTCTCATCCGGATTGGCGGCGGGTTGGTTGGCGGTGTTGGGGGCCGCTTCTAGCGCCTTGGCGCGGTCGTCGATGGCCTTCTTCAAATCCGCGTCGACGAATTCAATCTTGGCCTTCGCCCGCAAGTTAGCTGCCGATTCCTGGGCCTTTTTCAGCAGCATCGATTGAATGATGCGGTCCTTGACGATATCAAAAGCGGGTGGCTGCTTGGTGCGCTTGTCTTCCAACTTGATCAGGTGCCAGCCAAACTGGGTTTTGATCGGGTCCGAGACATCGCCCTTGGCCATCTTGAACACAGCTTCTTCGAACTGCGGCACCATCTGGCCGTGGCCGAAATAACCGAGATCGCCGCCAGTATCCTTGGAGCCGGTATCTTTGGTGTTCTCCTTCGCCAGTGCGACGAAATCTCCGCCGCCCTTCAGCTTTTCCTTGAGTTCCTTGGCCTTGTCCTCGGTCTCGACCAGGATGTGGCGGGCCGAGACTTCCTCTTCAGGCTTAATCAGCTTGACTTGATCGTCGTACAATTTCTTAGCTTCAGCATCGCTGACCGAGGCCTTGATAACCTTGTCGAAATAGAGTTCGCGCAGCGCCCGGCGTTTCAAATACGTGACGCGGGTCTCGTAATCCGGGCCCTGAGCCAGCTTTTCGCCTTCTGCGGCTTCGGCAAAAAGCTGGTTATCAATTAGGAATTCAATCAGCGACATGCGCTTTTGCGCTTCCGGCATAGAACCCATATCGGCACCAATTTCGCCATCGGCCACCGCGATGTCAGCGGCTGTAATGGGTTTGCCGTTGATGGTGGCCATGACCTTGTCTTCGGCATGGGCGGACGTCCAAACAACAGCCGAACTGGCCCCGGCCATAGCCAGAGCGAGGGCAAGCGGGGCAATGCGCATCTTCAAGGCAGACCTCACGATATAGTTGGAAAGGGCAAAGGCCA
>JAYTQI010000206.1:0-4354 GCA_043746825.1 Hyphomicrobium sp.
ATTGTGCCAAATTGCTTGAGGTGATCGGTCACGAACTGAGTATCGAGAAGTTCAAAGCCGCCTGCCATCAGCCGCGCGGTCAGATGTACGAGCGCGATCTTTGAGGCGTCGCGTTCAAAGGAGAACATGCTCTCGCCGAAGAACGCGCCCTTCAGCGCCACCCCGTAAAGCCCGCCAACGAGTTTTTCCCCCGACCAGACTTCAAGGGTGTGGCAAGACCCTTGCTCAAACAGCTCGCGATAAAGATTGCGAATGCGTTTGTTGATCCATGTCGTGGTGCGCCCAGGTCGCGGCGCTGAACAGCCGTCAATGACGGCATCATAGGCGCTGTCAATCTTGACCTTGAAGCCTGTTGTGCGAATTGTCTTCAAAAGACGGCGGGAAAAATGCGCAGCCTCTAACGGCAGGATGCCGCGGTGCTGCGGCTCAATCCAATAGAGTGCCGGATCATCGGCGCTTTCAGCCATGGGGAAAATCCCGCAGCTGTACGCCTTCAAGAGGACCTGCGGTGTGATCTCGATCATAGGGTCGTCACGCGACGCCATGGGGCCTCGGAAATTTCACTCTGACACGCAGCTGCCAAACATATGGACGCCGCCACGAGTAGCTTATTTCATACCGAGATATTTTTCGAGCCAGTGGATGTCATAAAGTCCATCGACGATGTCGGATTGCCGCACGAGGTCGTTAAACAGCGGAATCGTGGTCTCGATGCCGTCGATGACAAACTCGGACAGAGCCCGCCGCAGCCGCATCATGCAATCGTTGCGTGTCTTGCCGTGGACGATGAGCTTGCCAATCAAGCTGTCGTAATAGGGCGGGATATTGTAGCCCTGATAGGCGCCGCTATCGACGCGCACACCTAAGCCGCCTGGGGGGTGCCAATAGGTGATTTTTCCGGGCGAGGGCCGGAACGTCTTCGGGTTCTCAGCGCAAATCCGGCACTCAATGGCGTGGCCAGAGAACACGATATCTTCCTGCTTGAATGCCAGCGGCGCGCCGGACGCCACCCGAATTTGTTCAAGCACGAGGTCGAGCCCCGTGACCATCTCGGTGACCGGGTGTTCAACCTGCAGACGGGTGTTCATTTCAATGAAATAGAACTCGCCATCTTCGAATAGGAATTCGACCGTACCCGCGCCCCGGTATTTGATTTTGCGCATGGCGTCGGCAACCGTCATGCCGATTTTCTGGCGTTGGGCGGCGTTCAAAGCCGGTGAAGGTGCCTCTTCCAAGACCTTCTGGTGGCGGCGTTGCAGCGAGCAATCACGTTCGCCCAAATGCACGGCGTTACCTTGGCCGTCGCCAAAAACTTGAATTTCGATGTGGCGCGGCTTCTGCAAATACTTCTCAATGTAGACCGCGTCGTCGTTGAAAGCAGCCTTGGCTTCAGACCGCGCGGTCGCCAGTGCCACGCCAATATCAGCGAGGCTATGCGCGACTTTCATACCGCGCCCGCCGCCACCCGCTGCGGCTTTAATGAGGATCGGAAAGCCCATCTTCTTAGCGACCTCAATCGCCTGAGCTTCACTTGTCACCGCGCCATCGGAGCCAGGTACGACCGGAATGCCAAGCTTCTGAGCCGTCACTTTAGCTTCGATTTTGTCGCCCATAATCCGGATATGTTCGGAGGTTGGGCCGATGAAGGTGATCTTGTGCTCTTCGAGGATCTCAGCGAAGCGGGCGTTCTCTGATAAAAAGCCATAGCCGGGGTGGACGGCGTCGGCGCCCGTGATCTCGCAGGCGGTCACGAGGGCCGGGATGTTGAGATAGCTGTCACGGGCCGGCGGTGGGCCAATGCATACGCTCTCATCTGCCAGCCTGACGTGCATGGCGTCGGCGTCAGCGGTTGAGTGGACGGCGACAGTGGCGATGCCGAGTTCTTTGCACGCGCGCTGAATGCGCAGCGCGATTTCTCCACGATTGGCAATGAGAATCTTGTCGAACATTTGCGTCTTGGGCAGGGATGCTAGCTTTGAGGCAGTTGGCATTGGGCAGTCGGCAGAAGATTGGGATCAAACTTCCCATCGTTCTTTTGCCTACAGCCTATTGCCTACTGCCTACTGCCCACCACCCAATGCCTCTGCTCCCTATGTTTATTCGATGATGACGAGCGGCTCGCCGTATTCGACGGGCTGACCGTTTTCAAACAGAATTTTTGTAACCGTCCCGCCACGTGGTGCAGGAATTTGGTTCATTGTCTTCATGGCTTCGATGATCAACAGCGTCTCGCCCTGATTGACCTTTGAGCCAACCTCAATGAACACGGCGGCACCTGGCTCAGGCGACCGGTAGGCCGTGCCGACCATGGGAGACTTTACAGCGCCAGGGTGTTTGCCATGATCGCTCGCCGTTGCAGCGGCGGCTGCCGCAGCCGTCAAGGGCGCAGCATGTGCAGCGGCGTTGTGGACAAGCGCTGCGGGTGCCACGGCGGTCATGGTAATTGTCCGCGCCACACGGATCTTGAGACCACTTTTTTCGATCTCGATTTCGGTCAGGCCGGTGTCATTCAACAGCTCCGCAAGCTCGCGGATCATTTGGCCTTCGGCGCTGGGCTTCACCCCTTGATCTTTCGCCGTCATCGCTGGACTTTTCCTTCTTTTTTAAAACGAGTGGTCGAAGTGATTGCACGCTGGCTAGCGTTTTGTAGCTGCATTTTTTTGAATGAGACCGGCCATGGCGTCCATAGCCAGTTCATAGCCCTTAGCGCCAAGTCCGCAAATGACCCCGGTTGCCGCCAGCGAGATGTAGGAATGCTGGCGGAATTGATCGCGCCGGAAGATGTTAGATAAATGCACTTCGATGACCGGCAACTCCGCCGCTTGCAGGGCGTCGAGAATGGCAACCGAAGTGTGCGTATAGCCGCCCGCATTGAGAATAATGCCTTGGGCCTTACCGCGCGCCTCTTGGATCCAGTCGACGAGTTCGCCTTCAATGTTCGACTGGCGGAAATCAATGGTCAGGCCAACGGCTTGAGCGGCGGCGGTGGAGCGGACCTTGATGTCGTCGAGCGTGTCGTGGCCATAGATCGCGGGCTCGCGCAAGCCGAGCATATTGAGGTTGGGGCCGTTCAAAACATAGATAGGTTTGGACATAGGGGGGCGGCAATCGGGCTCGGATGGGATTGGATAAAAAGCAAATGTCCCCCTGAAGGGCTACCAGTGCGGTCTACCAGCTTTCCCGTACCCGCGAAAGGGTAGGCGGACAGGCATATGTTGAGACGCTACTGGCCTCTCAACATCTTGATAGACAATGATATTTTAGCAATATGCGCAGCCAGATTTACGGAAATCCTTGACCAGGGACTGTAATTGGTCGTGCAGGTCCTCTGGCGCACCCGGTATCGACTTGTCGCCGACCAGGAAGTGCGGCGTGCCGCTGATGCCCATTTTCTTGGCTAAAGCCTTGGCCTTATCGAGCTCTTCTTTGACGGCATCTGATTTGTAGTCGGCTTTGAGTTTTTCCATATCCAGGCCGAGGCCTTCGGAAACCTTCAAGGCTGAGGACTCATTAGCTTGGCCTTTGACGGCCAGCATAGCCTGGTGGAATTCCCAGTACTTGCCCTGCCGTTTGGCCGCCAGCGCCATTTTAGCGGTTTCTTCAGAGCCCTTCGACAGGATGGGCAGCTCTTTGAAAACCACGCGCACCTTGGGGTCAGCCTGAATGAGCTTTTGCACTTCCGGCATGCCGCGTTTGCAATAACCGCAGTTGTAATCGAAGAATTCAACGACGGTGATGTCGCCCTTGGCGTCGCCAGCAACCGAAGCATCAGGCGTGCGATAAATCTCTTTGGCGTTGTCAGCCATGAACGATTTGAGTTTCTCGGACTGCTCTTTCTCAAGCTTGGCATCGAGGGCGTTCTGCACATCGACGATGACGTCTGGATGCTTTAGTAGATAGTCTTTGACGATCTCGCCAATCTCTTTCTTTTGCTCTTCCGAGAAACTTGCAGCCCGTGCGGGCGCTGCCGCCTGCTCCGCAGCTTGTGATACAGGCGTAGAGCCGAGCGTATAAAGTCCGGCGAAAGCCGCAACCAAAATCATCGCCGCAGCGCCAAGGCCTGCGGTTTTGTTTTTGGCGAGCCGGGCGAAATATTCATTCAAAGCCATGGGGTTCTCTCTCGTCTGGTCAGCCTGGACTTAGGTCTCAGGTTTGAAATTGACAATGTCGTCGTTCTTTATCCACTCAGGCGAGCCAGCCCGCAACTTGCTTTGTGCGCGCTTAGCAAAGATTTGGGCTTGCTTAATGTCACCTTCAAGAAAGTAAGCCTGTGCGATCATGGCATCGGCCTCTGGGCCCTTGCCCTGCTTATACGACGCATTGGCCAACATGCGGTAAGCATTGGGATTTGGAT